>CAZOIB010000187.1:0-16576 GCA_964579785.1 uncultured Lysobacter sp.
GCGAGAATGCCGGCCAGCGTCACCGCGAGGCTCGCGAGCAGGACGAGGAACCCGTTGTTCGCCGACCACTCGATGAGGCCGCCAAGGACGCCACCCTCCGCGCGGTCCTCGGGCTCCTTCACGTTACCGGTTACTTTGTCAGTCACGATCAATGCCCCTTGTGGCTGTCGGCCGGTGCGGGGGAGTCCTTGGCCTTGGCAGCGCCGGAGGCGGACTTCACGCTCGTGATGACGAACTCGCCGGGCTTGCGCTCTACGAACTCGAACTCGATTCGCGTTCCAGGCTTCACGCTTCCCGCCAACGCGGCGTTGGCGAATGCAAAGTCCATTGTCATTGCAGGCCACTTCAGGCTCGCGATCGGTTCGTGTGACACCGTAACGGTTTCGTTGGGCCCCAGCGCGTCAACCGTTCCTACCGCCTGATGGCTCAAGGTTCTTGTGCCGTCAGCGGACTTCGACACCGAGCCCATACCCCCAAGTGAAGCCCGAAGATTGCTTTCCGCGTCGATGAGGAAGTTCGCGGATACAACGACAATCTCGCCCGCGGCGATTCCGCCCTTCACCTCAACCCAGTCCGCACTGCGCGCTCCGAGCTGGACCTCGCGTGGCTCGAAGCGGCCTTCTCCCGGCTGTACAAGGACAACCTTTCGGACACCGGAGTCGATGACAGCCGATACCGGTACAGCAACCACCTTTGCGGCGTTGCCGGAGGAGAGCTCGACTTGGGCGTACATGCCGGGCTTTAGCAGCCCCCCGGGATTGGCAAGCTCCAAGCGGACCGGTACGGTTCGCGTCTCTGCCTTGAGGGTCGGATAGACATACGTGATTACGCCCTCAAACCACTTGTCCGGATACGCATTGATGCGCACCTGCGCCTTTCGCCCGCTCGTCACCAGTCCGATGTCCTGTTCGCTCACGTCGGCGAGCACCCAGATTCGCGAAAGCTCCGCCACTTGGTAGAGCATTTCGCCTGGCATGAAGCGCATGCCGGAGACGGCCTTCTTCTCCATCACGATCCCCGTCGCAGGGGAGCGAAACGTGACGGTCCGCTTTGCTTCGCCGGACTTCTCTAGGGCCTCGATCTGCTCCTCCGAGACGTCCCAGTTGCGTAGCCTCGTGAGGCTCGATTCCGCGAGCTGCGCCATGCCGGAGCGGCTTTCCGCACCCGCGTCCTTCAGTGACTTCTTGCCTTGCGCCGCGATGGCGAACTCTCGCTGGGCGGCTACGAGTTCAGGACTGTAGACCTCGAAGAGAGGCTGCCCCTTGGAGACAGGCTGCCCCGTCGTGTTCACGTGCAGCCGCTCGACGTACCCCTCGAACTTGGGCGCGATTGTCGCGAGGAGCCGCTCGTCGACTTCTACACGGCCGGCCGCCTTCACGATGCGGTCGATGGCGCGCAATTCCGCGGCTTGCGTACGTACGCCGAGCTTCTGCAACCGATCCGTGGAGATCTTGAGCTCCGACCCGGACGACGCCGGTTCCTCGCCTTCGTATACCGCGATGTAGTCCATGCCCATGGAGTCCTTCTTGGGCACAGGCGAGGTGTCCGGCAAGCCCATGGGATTGCGGTAGTAGAGGAGCTTCCTCTCCTTCTTGACGTCTCCGCCGGTAGATGTACTCGACGCTGGCGCCGCGGCGGAATGCGTCGCACCTTGGCGGGTTCCGAAAAAGTACCCTCCAGTTGCCGCCGCGACCGCCACAACACCTACAAATGCCGCAATGCCGCGTTTCATAGATCTTCTCCCACGATGCGTTCGATTTCCGCGAGACGCATCTGCGCCTCGGCTTGTGCCTTGAGCCGCTCCTGCTTGGCGCGCAGGATCTGGCGCTGCGCATCGAGCAGGGTGGCAAAGTCGACCTTGCCGTTCTCATAGCCGGCAAGTGCCGACTGAAAAGTGAGTTCCGCCTGTGGGAGGAGACTGGTTGCTGCCAGTACCTCCGTACTGCGCGCGGCTTCGAGCCCGGCAAGGCTTTCCGCCAGCTCCCCATGCACACTGAACGCGGCGGCTTCACGCTTTGCATTGGCCGCATCGAGCATGGTGCGTGCCTCGCGCTCCTTGGCGCGGCGACTGTCCTGCTGGAGGGGGATGCTGACCTCGAACATGAGCTCCCACTCCCCGATCTTCCTTCCCATCTGCGTCGGCGAGATACCGACGGTGAAATCGGGGTAGCGATTGAGATCCGTAAGTTCAACCATCTTTCCCGCAGATCGAGCACGTGCCGCTTCCGTGGCAATGATGGGATTGCGCAGCCGTGCACGCCCCTCAAGATCCGCCGCCACGAGACGCACGGGCGGTGGCAGAGGTCGGACCCGCTCTGGCGAGGCAAGCGGCGCGGAAGCCGGTCGGGCAGCAAGCGCATTGAGGCGCGCAGCTAGCCTACGCTTCTCTGCCTCGATCATTACCAAATCCGTCCGCATGGTGGTCTGCTCCACTTGGGCTCGAATTGCATCCTGCTGAGCCGCAAGTCCTCCGGCATAACGCGCTTGGGCAACTCTCTCTAGGCGAGCCATCAGATCGAGAACCTCCCGCGTGAGTTTCTCGTTCTCAAAGGCAAGGTAGTACTGAGCGAAGGCCGCCTTGATACGCATGGAAAGCTCTAGCCAGGTGGCATCCACTCTCGTCGATGCCACCTGGGCGTCGGCCTCCGCCACTTCACGCATTGCGTCACGCTTGCCGAACCACGGCAACATCTGCATGACTGTGTATTTGGTGCCCCCGATTTTGGAGGGATTGAGACTCGGGGGAGCATCCATGCCCGCGTTGGTGATGTCCATCAACTCCACGCGGAAGGTCGGATCCGGAAGCGCTCCCGCGGACTCGGGCTTCTCGCGGGCGGCAGCGGCCTCGAAGCGCATGGAGGCGTATTCGGGGTTACTCTCCCGCGCGATCTCCAGCAGGCTTTCGACGCTGCGGCCGGGCAAGGACGGCGGTGACTGCGCCAGTCCGGGAGCAGAAGCAAGGGCCAGGGCGCCCAGGCAAGCCGCGGCGGCGACGCGCAGGGACAGGCTGGTGCGGGACGTCCGCGCGCTGCAGACAGATGGAACGTGAGTCATGGGGCCTCCGGAAACGATGGCTGCCAGCCGCGACGATCGCGGCCGGGATGGGCTGCCGGAAAGTCAGATGCGCAGGACGCCGAAGAGAATGGCGGCGGGAGGAGAGGGCGCGGGTACCGCCTGGAACCACTCGTGCCGAAGTTCGGCCGAGCCCGCGACGTCGGGCACTTCCACGCGCAGGGCGGCGCCGGGCGACGTCACGATGCCTGAGGCGGGCTGCCCCCCATCGAACGTGGCCTTGCCATATTGACAATGTTCGACACAGACGACGTCGACGACAGCCTCACCCGCGGTGCCACCATCCTCGTTGCAGCACTCGTGCGCGTAGGCAAACTCGACTGCCGGGCGCTGGCCGGGAAAGGCGCACGCGTGGGCCGAAATGACGGCTTGCGCGAACAGCAGTGCAATCATGGCCAGCAGGGAGGCGACAACGCGTTGGCGGCGATTCATGGTGCGCAAGTATGCCGCGACCCCGACCGGCCGTCCCTTGATCGATCGCAATCGCGAAGCATGCTGACAAAACCGTAATACAGCCGACAGCTTGGGGACGGTTCTCCGGGACGGTTCCGGAGAACCGTCCCCAAAAGGTGTCCCGGAAACCTGTCCCTACTTCAGCGCGAGTTCGCAGCCAGCCAGTCAAGCGAGAGGCCGCAAAGGGTCTTCACCCCGAGCTTCAGGCAGTTCTCGTCCACGTAGAAGCGCGGGCTGTGGTTGGGTGCGGCGGTCTGCGGATCCTTGTCCGGGGGCGTGCAGCCCATGAAGTAGAAGAAACCGGGCACGGCCTGCTGGTAATAGGAGAAGTCCTCGGCGCCGCAGACCTTGTCCACGACCCCCACGTTGCCCTCGCCGGCAATGCGGGAGAGGGTCGGGATCGACCACTCCGTGAGCCCGGGGTGGTTCACGGTGACCGGATAGCCGAGGTGGATGTGCACGTGCGCCTTGGCGCCACCGGAGGCCGCGATCATCTCGGTGATGCGCTTCACGTGCGCGTGGATCTCGCCGCGCTGGCCTTCGTCGAAAGTGCGGATGGTGCCCTCGAGCTTCACCTCGTCCGGGATGATGTTGTTGCGCACCCCGCCCTGGAACACGCCCACCGTGACGACCGAGGGCTCCTTGGCGATGTTGACCTGCCGCGAGACGATCGTCTGCAGCCCCATCACCACCTGCGAGCCGACGACGATCGGATCCACCCCACGCCACGGCATGGCGCCGTGCGTCTGGCTGCCGCGGATGAAGACGCGGAACTGGTCGGCCGAGGCCATGAGCGGGCCCGAGCGATAGCCGATCTTCCCGGTCCTGTGGATGGAGGAGATGTGCAGCCCGAAGATGGCGTCGACCTTGGGGTTGGCGAGGCAGCCCTCCGCGACCATGAGCTTCGCACCTCCCTCCTCGCCGATGGGCGGCATTTCCTCCGCGGGCTGGAAGACGAAGACTACCGTCCCGGGAATCTCCGCGCGCATGCCGGCGAGAACTTCCGCGACCCCCATGAGCATCGCCGTGTGCGCGTCGTGGCCGCACGCGTGCATCACGCCGCATTCCTGGTCGTTCCATTGCGCCGTCACCTTGCTCGCGAAGGGAACGTCGACCTCTTCCTTGACCGGCAAGGCATCCATGTCGGCGCGCAACGCGACGATTGGGCCGGGCTTGCCGCCCTTGAGCACGCCGACGACCCCGGTGACGGCGACCTTTTCCCGCACGGCGTCGAGGCCAAGCGCGCGCAGGTGCGCCGCGACGATTCCGGAAGTGCGCACCTCGCGGTTGCCCAGCTCGGGGTTCGCGTGGAAGTCGCGGCGCCAGGCGACCACCTTCGCCTCCACGCGGTCGGCAGCGGCGGCAACGGCGGCATCGAATCGGAACGGATGGTCGGGGGCATTCATGGCGGTGAGTCCGGGCGAAAGGAACGGGCATTGTAGCCGCCCGTCCTCGCGCCGCCGACTATAATCAACGCCTTCCCCCAAGCCCTGGCGACATCACGCCGCCCGCCCCGCCATGGACCACCTCGATCCCAAGCAGTCGTACCAGTTCCTCGCCGACAATCCCGACGCGGTGTTCATCGACTGCCGCAGCGAGATGGAGTTCATGTTCGTGGGCCACCCGGTCAACGCGATCGCAGTGCCGTGGTACGACGGCGCCGAGTGGGAGCTGAATCCGCATTTCGTCGGGCAGGTGAAGAAGCTCGCCGGTGCCAACTTCCGCAACCGGCCGATTCTCCTCATCTGCCGCAGCGGCAATCGCAGCGTCGAGGCCGGCAACGCGCTCGAGGCCGCCGGCTTCCAGCGCGTGATCAACGTCCTGCACGGCTTCGAGGGCGATCTCGACGAGAACCACCACCGCAACGCGAAGAACGGCTGGCGCGTCGCGGGACTGCCGTGGCAGCAATACTGAGGGGCAGCGACCCCCTGCCTGCGTGAGCCAGGGCCGCCGGTACCCGCCCGCCTCGCTCGCCTGGCTGGTGTGGAGCCTGGGCGCCGCCCTCTACCTCATCGCCTTCTACCAGCGCGTCGCACCCGCGGTGCTGGTGCAGGAACTCACGCGCGAGTTCGCGCTCACCGGCGTGGCGCTGGGCAACCTCTCCGCGTTCTATTTCTACAGCTACGTCGCGATGCAGATCCCGACGGGGCTCATCGCCGACCGCTGGGGACCCCGCAAGCTCCTGACGGCGGGGGCGGCACTCACTGCCGTGGGCACGCTGATCTTCGCGCTCGCGACTACCGCCTACATGGCCAACGCGGGGCGGCTCGCGATCGGCGCGGCGGCGGGCGTGGCATTCGTCGCCATGTTGAAGCTCGCCAGCCACTGGATGCCCTCGCGCCAGTTCGCGCTCGCGAGCGGCGTGGCGCTCTTCGTGGGCGTCATGGGCGCCACGCTGGCAGGCGCGCCGCTGCGCTGGGTGACGGACGCCTTCGGCTGGCGTGCGGTGATGGTCGCCAGCGCCGTGGTCACGGCCGCGGTGGCGGTGGCCATCTGGGTGATCGCCCGCGACGACCCGGCCGAGCGCGGCTTCGATACCTACTTTCCCCACGACACGGGCGGCCAGCACGGCGGCTCGGTCTGGGGGGACCTGAAGGTCGTTCTCGGCTACCGCAACACCGTGCTCCTCTATTTCATCCCCGGTGCCTTCTCCGGGATCATCCTCATGTTCGCGGGGCTCTGGGGCGTGCCGTTCCTCACCACGCACTATCCGTACACGACGGCGGAGGCGGCCTCGCTCTGCTCGCTGCTGCTCGTCTCCTGGAGCGTGGCGAGCATCGCCTACGGGCCGATCTCGCAACGCCTGGGCGGACGCAGGATTCCCTACATCGGAGGCCTGCTCGCCACGACCGCGCTGTGGGCGGCGCTCGTGTGGGTGCCCGGCTGGGGACGCCTCGCCCTCGTGGCCCTGCTCGTGGCACTTGGTTTCGCGGCGGGCGCTTTCATCCTGACCTTCCCGTTCGCCAAGGAGTCGGTGCCCGCGCGGCTGGCCGGCACCGTCTCGGGAATCGTGAACATGGGTGTAATGACCGGCGGGCTGGTCATGCAGCCTCTGGTGGGGTGGATGCTGGACCGTTACTGGATGGGCGCGCTCACGCCCGGTGGCGCGCGGCTCTACGATCTTGCGGCGTACCGGAGCGCCTTTTCGCTGCTATTCCTCTGGGGGGCGCTCGCCTTCGTGCTGCTGCTGCTCACGCGCGAGACACACTGCAAGCAGACCGGCTGACAGGATTGGGTCGATCTAGCGGTGTCTCGTGCCGGTGTAGTACAGCCGCCAGCAGGTGAAGCCGGCCAGCATCATCGCCGCCATCGCCACCGCCATCCAGCGCGTGTCGTGGAAGACGGCGGGTGCGATGACGCCGGCGACGAGCGTGTTGATCAGGCCGGAGACGAAACCCTGCAGCGACGCCGCCATGCCGCGCCGCGTGGGGAAGAGATCGAGCGTGGTGAGGGAGATGGTCGGCATCGCCATCGCCGAGCCGATGGCGTAGAAGAAGATCGGAATCACGGCCCACGGGAGCGCCGGCGTGAACGCGAAGGAATAGGCGACGTTGGCGGCCGCGGAAATGCCCATGAACGTATAGGCGCGCCGGATCGTCTGCGCGCGCGACAGCCTGCCGGCCGCCCGCCCCGAAAGCTGCGAACCGACGAGGATGCCCGCGATGGACGGAATGAAGAGCCACGAGTATTCAGTCGGCTCCAGGCCGAGGTGCGTCGACAGGAACATCGGCGCCGACAGGATGTAGAGGAAGAACGCATGGAAATTGAAGCCCACGGCGAGCGAGAGCAGCAGGAACGGCCGGCTCGCCCCGACCTCGCGGTAGCCGCCGAGCAGCGCCGCCGGATGAAAGGAGTGGCGGTTCTCTACGGGCAGCGTCTCGCGCAGGAGCCGCGCGCCTGCCACGACGAGCACGAGACCCACCGCGGCCAGGAACCAGAAGATCGACTGCCACCCGAACGCCGCGAAGAGCAAGCCGCCGATGATGGGCGCGATGACCGGCGCCAGGCCGAAGAAGAGCGTCACCATCGACATCAGGCGCTGCGCGTCCTCCTCCTGGTAGAGGTCGCGGATCATGGCGCGCCCGACGACGACGCCGGCGCCGGTGGACATGCCCTGCAGCATCCGCCAGCCGATGAGCGCGCTCACGCTGGAGGCGAGCGCGGCGCCCACGGAGGCGACCGTGAAGAAGGCGAGGGCCACCACGATCACGGGCTTCCTGCCGAAGCTGTCCGAGAGCGCCCCGTGGAAGAGGAACATGAAGCCGAAGGTCAGCAGGTAGGCCGATAGCGTCTGCTGCATCTCGAGCGGTGTCGCGGCCAGCGCGACCTGCATGCCGCCGAAGGCGGGCAGGTAGGTGTCGACGGAAAACGGGCCCAGCGTCGCGAGCGCTCCCAGCATCGCCGCGAAAGCGATGCGAAAGGACCGCGAGCGGTGGTCGGCCGTGGTCATGGCTTCCCGTCGGGGACCGCGCAGCGGCGGCTGCGTGATGCATAGGTCGCCGCAAAGTCCGCCTGGGCGCGTGTCATCACCGGCGAGTCGCCCGCATGGCAGGTGAGGCAGGCGCCGACCGCGAGAATGCGGCGCTGTTCCTCCGTGGAGAAGGGACGTGCGCCCTCGCGCGTGGACACCATCCCGGTGCGCGTCTCCAGGAACCCGGTCCACGCATCCTCGGGCAGCCCGTCGTGCACGGAAGGCTTCTTCTCCGCGGTGAATTGCCAGCGGCCCGTGCTGCCCGTTACCAGGTAGCGCAATTTTCCCTTGCCGAAACCCAGCGCCACCGGGTCGCTGTGACACGAGGCGCAGGCGCGCGCCTCGCGCCGGGTAGTGTGGGAGGAGAGCTTGGCATAGAGACGGCGATGGATGAATTCCGGCGGCTTGCCGGCCTCGCGGTTGCGGTCGAACGTCATCACCATGCCCGGCACGAAGGTGTCGATGGCGCCGCGCGCGCTGCCCTCGGCGAGAACGCCCAGCGTGGGCGGCACCGCCTCGAACGGTCCGGCGGTTTCGTTCCACGTGCCTTTCCCCCACTTCTGCGCGGCATGGTCGAAACCCTCGCCGGCGGGATCGAAGCTGGTGTGGCAGGTAGTGCAGCGCGGCGCCCAGGCCGTGTGGCAACTGGCGCAGGAGAGGCGCTGGTGGCCCTTGTTCTCCGTGCACGCGGCCGCCGGAGGCTTGAGCGGCAACGCCTCGCCGGTACGCTTGCGCAGCAGCTTGGCACCTTTGCCCGGCTCCACGAGGACGTTGACCAGCGGTTCGCCGTCGCGCGTCGTGCCCATGCGGCTACCCTGCGCGAGGGTCCAGCCGCGCAGCTTGTGCAAAAGGCGCGACTCCGTGTCGACGAATTCCGGTGCCACCGACACCAGGTTGCGCGCGTGGCAGTCCTCGCAGCCGACGCGCTGTTGCTGGTGCTTGCGCGCCACCTCCGCGCCCGCGCCCATCAACTCGTTGGCGGTGTGGCAGTCGATGCACTCCATCCCCCGCTCGTGGTGCACGTCGGCGACGATCTTCTCCACGTGCCGCCCGTCGTCGAGCCGCCGCGTCGCGCGGGAATGATTGGGGACAGTCCCTGACTTGTCCGGCGCGGCGTTGTCGCCAACCGTCTCGCGCATCTCGTTCCACCCCTCGTAGCTCAACGCGATGCGCCCGGAGCGGCTGTGGCAGCCGAAGCAGTGGTCGTTGCGCGGGTTGAGCGTGAGCGTCGGGTGTGCCGAAGGGATCTCCGTGCGCTGCGCGCGCGGGATCTTCACGTACTTCGCGATCGCCGAAGCCGCCTCGCTCCCGTACTCCAGGTGGCACGCGTTGCAGCCACCGCCTTGCGACTCCTGGCCGATGGGCCCCCACTCCGTCTTCGCCTGCCCGAGGTGGCAGCCGACGCAAAGCTCGCGCAGGTGGCTGTCCGCCACGCCGTGGCCGAGACGCTGCGCGTGCGGGAGCGGTGCGCCGGGCGGGTCCGGCTCGCCGAGGGCGGCGCGGTCGACCGCGATCACGCCCGCCATGGTCGTCATGATCGAGCGCTCGACCCGCGGCACGATCGCCGCGTGGCAGCCGGCCTGGCCGCAGGTCTTGCCGGCATCGGCGAGGTTGCCGGGAACGAGGACCATGCCGGCGTGCGCCAGGTCCTTGTCCGTGGCCTTCGCGTCGCCCGCATGGCAGGAGGCGCAGCCGATCTTGGCCGGGGCGTGCGCTCCGGCAAGCCCGGTCACGTTGCCGTGGCAGGCGAGGCAGCCTTCCCCCAGGCCAAGCGCGGCGCGCCAGCGCGAAATGTCGCCCCCGGGGAGCAGAGTGACGCCCAGCACGACGATGCCCGCGACAGCGACGAATAAGAGGATGACCCTGGAGCGCACGGACTTGGCCTATCGCGTCGAAGCGGATGGCGGGAGCGACGAGAGACCGTTGACGCTTGCGCGGTTTCGCCCCGCAATGCGCCGGAAGGCGGCGCTGACCTGCGGGTCCGCCGCCACCCGCTCCCAGAAGAGCGCGGCAGCCGACACCGCGGCCGCCCACGCTTCCAGCACGCCGGCATGCGGCGCAGGAGGCTCGAATCCCGGATCCGGCATCGGGTCCTCGTCCCGCGGCCGGTAGCGCATCGGCAGCATGTCGTAGGCCGGGGCGAGCGAGAACCTGCGCGAGAACGGCCCGGGAGAGAAGAGGCTCACGTTGCCGAAGTGCATGTCCTCGTTGGCGATGAGCATCCCGAAGGATTCCAGGAACGCCAGGCGCCGCGCGTCCTCCGGCGAGAGCATGCCGGCACCCACCAGCCGCTCGCCGGCAAGCGAGTAGCGGTCACGGCTGCCGAAGAACTGGTCGTCGACGGCCCCCAGCGAGACGACGCCGCGGCGCCCGTCGGAGCCGACGCGGTCGAATCGCCGGACCTCGAGGTACGCTCGGTCGTCGATGAGGAGGTACTGCCCTCGCGAGGCATCGAGTCCGGAATGTTCCAGCACCTCCAGGGCGATCGACTCGCAGCGCAACAGATCGCCCCAGCGTTCGCCCTCCGGGGTGGAGAGCGGCGGCGAAAACTTCACGAGCGCGTGGTAGGGACCGCGCACGGAATTCTCGCGGGCGACCTCGAACTTCGGCTGCTCGCCGCCTGCGGAGGAACCGACGGGCTCGCCGTCGCGCGCCAATTGCGCGAGGCGCGGGTATTCGCGCTCGATCTCGTCGTCGCCCACGAAGTGCCGGCGCGCTCGTGCAAGAAGCCTGTTCATGCTCTCCCGCCCGAGCACGAGGTTGCCCACGCAGTCCTCGCCGGCAAGTACCAGCGCGATGGCCACGTGATCGCTCGCCCAGTCGGCGATACGCGGCGGGACGTTCAGGTGGCTGTGCTGCCGCGGGAAGGAACGGCCCAGGTAGCCCTGCGGGCGCATGTCCTGCAGGAAGTACGGCAAATCCGGAAAAACCTGCCCCAGGCCCTCGGGCGGCTGCAGCCAGTAGCGCCCGCCCGAGATCGAGTGCAGCACCCCGGCCTTCGTGGGGCTCCCGGCTTCGTCGATCGTGTACAGCGGGAACTCGGAACCCAAGGAGGCGATCGCGCGCGCCGCGCCGTAGCGCGTGGCCTTGCCGCGCCCGAACATCAGGATCCGTCCGGCGGCAGCCGCAACCGAGCGCGATAGCGTGGGCTGGCTGATCGCGAGCTGCCGGCAGATGTCCTCCGAGGCCATTGGTCCCGAAGCGCGCAGGAGCGCTTCCAGGCGCTGCTGCGTTGAATCTATTGCCGAATTGATCGCCATTTATAATGTCATTGCTAAAACAATTACATACGAGCAAAATGAATAGATCAATGAATTGTATGCCATCCATGGATTTCAGACAATCCCGACCCCGGATCTGGTACTCCTCACCTTCCGGCGCGCAATCGGTGGTCTCAAGCGCTCGAGCGTGCGATGCCGCGATAATGCAGCGCCTCGGCGACGTGCCCGGATCCCACATGGGTCGACGGCTCCAGGTCCGCGCTCGTACGCGCGACCTTGAGCACGCGGTGGTACGCCCGGCCCGAAAGCCCCAACCGGGAGATGGCATCGTGAAGAAGCCGCCGCGCTTCGAGCTTCAGTTTCCCGCGCTCCTCGATCTCGTGGCCGGCGAGCAGCGCGTTCGGCATGCCCTGGCGATGCAACTGAATCGCGCGCGCCCGCACGACGCGCTCGCGAACCGCCCGCGACGATTCTCCCCGCGGCGCGTCCTCCAGGTCGGCCTGCCCAAGGGAGGGCACCTCGACATGCAGGTCGATGCGGTCCAGCAGCGGGCCCGAGATTCGCCCCCGGTAGCGCAGGATCTGGTCCGGCGTACACCGGCACCGGCCGCTGTGGTGCCCCAGGTAGCCGCAGTTGCAGGGGTTCATCGCCGCGACGAGATGGAAGCGCGCCGGAAAGTCCGCCTGTTGCGCGGCACGCGAGATGGTGATGCGCCCGCTCTCCAGCGGCTCGCGCAGCACCTCCAGCACGCGCCTGTCGAACTCCGGCAATTCGTCGAGGAAGAGTACGCCGTGATGGGCGAGCGAGATCTCGCCGGGGCGCGGCGGCGAGCCGCCACCGACGAGCGCGACGGCCGAAGCGGTATGGTGCGGCGCGCGCCACTCGCGCACGCCGAAGCGCTCGGGCGCGAAGCCGCGTGCCGTGAGGCTCTGCACCGCGGCCGACTCGAGCGCCTCTTCCTGCGACAGCGCTGGAAGAATGCCGGGCAGGCGCTGCGCCAGCATCGTCTTGCCGGTGCCGGGAGGGCCCGTGAGCAGCAGTGAATGTCCGCCAGCCGCGGCGATCTCGAGCGCGCGCCGCGCCTGCGCCTGGCCCTTCACGTCGGCGAGGTCTGGCCAGCTTGCCTCTCCCGCGCGTGCCGTTCCCTCGATCCTGGCGAGCGGCTCGCGCCCGGCGAGGTGCGCGCATACCTGCGCCAGCGACCGCGCGGGATGGACGAGCGCTCCCGGCACGAGCGCCGCTTCGCTTGCCGAGGATTCCGGCAGCACGAAGGCGCGTGCATCGCGGTGCGCGGCCAGCGTCATCGCGAGCGCGCCGCGGATCGGGCGCAGGTCTCCGGAGAGCGCCAGTTCGCCCGCGAACTCCAGCACGGCGAGCGGCGGCTTCGGAATCTGCGCCGATGCGGCGAGGATGCCCAGGGCGATCGGCAAGTCGTAGCGCCCGCTTTCCTTGGGCAGGTCCGCCGGCGCGAGGCTCACGGTGACGCGCGACTGCGGCAAGTCGAAATGCGACGTAAGGAGTGCGGCACGCACGCGGTCGCGCGCCTCCTTCACCTCCGTTTCCGGCAGGCCCACGACGTGCATGCCGGGCAAGCCCTGGCCCACGTGCACCTCCACGCGCACCAGCGGCGCCTGCATGCCCGCGAGGCCGCGGCTGAAAACGACTGCTAGCGACACCGGAGGCGACCCTCGCGCGAATGGCTGTTGCCACCTACAACTCGCCGCGTAGGCGATCCGTTGACCGCCGCCAGCGGTCAAGCCAGGTCGAGGACTTCCGCTTTCAACTCGAGGTCGGCGAAGCGTGGCCTCCGGAATCACGAGCCGTGATTTCGGTGCCGAGGAATCTCGATTCGCGAAGGAGCTCCACGAGGACCACGCCGTACTCGGCGCAGGCGGCGACCTCCTCTGGTTCGAGGTGCGCGGTCGGCCAGGTCAACGCGAGGCCCCGCGCATCCCACAGGAATGCCGCGCGACCGTGGTGTCCCTTTAGCAGCCAGTCGCGGACCGGCGGCGAAAGTCGCTGCAGCAGCCCCGGCGGATTGCCGAAAGCCGTGTAAGCCATGCCAAAGGCATCGGCCGGAAGCGTCAGGTGGTCTTCCGGCGTGATCGACAGGGAGCTCGCGCGGTCGTTGCCGAAGTTGAGCCGGACATACGCCTGGCCCGCCGCCCAGGCCGCCTTGGCCAGCAGCCCGCCGAGAAAGCCGCCGCCGGGATCGGCCTTGGCCGCCTGCGGGTGCACACCTTCGGGAAGCGCCATCAGCAACAGCTCACCGCCGCCGGTTCCGGCCGCGGGTGCGGACCACCGGGTATAGCGGGTCGTGCCATTTCGCCGCGTGGCGAGCCCGTCATCGACTTCCGACGTGAGCATCGTCACCTCGGCATGCCACGGCACGCCCCGCGTGGTGCCGCTGAAACGGTGCGTGCCCGGAATGACACCCTGATTGGCGTCGCGGCCGCCCGGCGCGGTGTAGGCCATGGCATGCTGCCGAGCCTCTTGCGTATTGCGCGCGACAAGGGCTTCACGATTCCTTCTCGCGCCGCGCCGCAGGAGATAGCCGCCGAACAGTGCGAACAGGACGAGGGGCCAGTAATCGCGCAGCAACACCAGCAGCGAGTACTCCATCGCCTCAGCCCCTTCCCGCCCCGGCCGGCAAGTGCCTTCGGCAGGGCATCAACGCAGCACCATCTCCACGCGGCGATTCTTCGCGCGACCGCTTTCGTCGACGTTGCTCGCCACCGGCGCGAACGGCCCCACCCCCTCGGCACCGAGGCGATCCTTCGCGATGCCGTGCTGGCCCGTCAGCGCCGCCACGACGCTCGCCGCGCGATCGCGCGAGAGCTTCAGGTTGTGGTCGGCGGCGCCCTGCATGTCGGTGTGGCCGATGATGTACACCTTGCTGCCTGCGTTCGCCTTCAGCCACTTGGCCATCTCGGAGAGCGTCGGGCCCGACTCGGGCTTGATGGTGGCCTTGTCGGTATCGAAGTAGATGCCGTAGAAGACGACCTTGCCGCCGGTGCCGATGTCCTTGGCGATCTGGTCGGCCGACAGCACGATCGTCTGTTCCATCGCCTTGACGCGCACGATCTTGTGCATGATGGCGCTGCACACCTTGGCGTCGCCGCGCCCGCAGCCGACGCTGCCCCAGTACTCGGCGCCGCCCTTCTCGATGCGGTAGTGGATGGACCTGCCGTGCGCCGGCGTGGAGAGCACGGTGCCGCCGCCCTTCTGGAGGGCCGCCAGGAAGTTGCGCTGCAGTTCGAGAGGGGAGGGGTGCGACCCGGAAGCATCCTTGTCGATTTCGTCGAAGTAGTACCAGTACTCCCCCTCCTTCCTGACCGTCGCGAAGTTGCTGTCGAGCTTCGCGGGGTCCCTGGCCGCCTCGAGTTCCAGCTCCAGGAAGCGCGAGCGCTCGCAGCCGGAAAGGAAGGCGCCGGGGAATTTCTCGAACACCGGGTTGGGCTGGCACTTCGCGTTGTCCTTCGATTTCGCCTTTTGCGCGGCGGCATCGTTGGCGGCTAATGCGAACAGCGCGGCGAAGGCGCCCGCGAGCACGAATCGGACAGGGGCTTTCATGAAAATCCTTTCTTCTGGTTATGGGCACCCGCATCCGGCCGTGCGGCGCTTCCTCAAGTGTTGGCGGAAAGCCGCGCCTCCAGCACGGCGACTTTCGCTTCCAGCTCGGCCACGCGGATCCGGGCGCGGGCGAGGACTTCCGACTGCACGTCGAATTCCTCGCGCGTGACGAGATCGAGGCGCGCGAACGCGGTGGTGAGCACCGCGCGTGCGTTCTTTTCCAGCTCGCGCGCCGGGTTGTTGGCGGCGGCTTCGGCGAGTCGGGCGGCGATTTCGCCCAGCAGCTTTTCGTTCATGGCAATTCCCCGGTTGCGTGATCCGTTTACCGACCGCATCTCGGCACCGCTTTGGTGCGAGACAACGCATCGCCACACCAGCCTGGTGCGTCCCATCGAGGGGTCGGAAATAAATCCTTCACAAACAATGCTTTCGGCACGCCACCGCGATGGCACGCGTCCTGCTAGTTGTTGCACTGCGCAATTATTTTCAACCCTGACCCGAAGGATACCGCTATGCGAAACCTGACCAAAGCCCTCGTTCTTGCCGGAGTAGCCAGCGCGGCCCTTGCCGCCCCGGTGGCCTTCGCCCAGGCGCCCGCCCCCGCTGCAGCACCGGCCCCCACCCCGGAGCACACGCTCACGGGCAATGCGGGCGTCTTCAGCGAGTACATCTTCCGCGGCATCACGCAGACGGCCGGCAAGCCCGCCCTGCAGGGCGGCTTCGACTACGCCCACGCGAGCGGCATCTACCTCGGCACCTGGGCCTCCAACGCCTCCTGGCTCGGGGACTTCGGCGCCTACACGCGCTCGAGCCTGGAATGGGACTTCTACGGCGGCTACAAGGGCACCTTCGCCGATGACTTCAGCTACGACGTCGGCCTCCTCTACTACTACTACCCGGGCACCGCCAATCCCGGCGTGACCAAGGCGGACACCCTGGAAGGCTACGTCGGGCTCGGCTGGAAGTTCCTGAGCGCCAAGTTGAGCTACAACTTCGACAACTACTTCGGCGCCAAGCCCATCGGCAAGGACACCGACGGCACCTGGTACCTCGACCTCGGGGCCACCTACCCGCTGGGAGAATCCGGCGTGAGCCTGGTCGCCCACTACGGGATCCTCGACGTGAAGAACGACGGCAGCGGCGCCACGAAGGCGAGCTACGAGGACTGGAAGCTGGGAGTGGCCTACACCATCCCCGACGGCTTCATGAAGGGCGTGGAGATCGGCGCGTACTACTCGGGCAACAACGCCGAGAAGGCCTTCTACACCGACCTGACCGGCTACGACACCTCCAAGGACCGCGGCGTCGTCTACCTCAAGAAGAACTTCTGAGGCGGCGGGCGTCGCCTTCCGCGCGAACCAGCAATCACGAGGACAACATGAAACTAGTCACCGCCATCATCAAGCCGTTCAAGCTCGATGAGGTCCGCGAGGCCCTCTCGGCGATCGGCGTGCAGGGCATCACCGTCACCGAGGTGAAGGGCTTCGGCCGCCAGAAGGGCCACACCGAGCTCTATCGCGGCGCCGAATACGTCGTCGACTTCCTGCCGAAAGTGAAGATCGAGGCGGCCATCAAGACCGAGCTCCTCGATCGGGTGATCGAGGCGATCGAGAAGAGCGCCAACACCGGGAAGATCGGCGACGGGAAGATCTTCGTCTTCGAACTCGAGCAGGTCGTGCGCATCCGTACCGGCGAGACCGGCGCGGACGCACTCTAGGACACAAGGGGAACCATCCATGAAACGCCTACTCAGTCTCATCGCGGTCACCGCCGCACTTGCCTTCGG
>CAZOIB010000188.1:0-3213 GCA_964579785.1 uncultured Lysobacter sp.
CCGCGTGCGCTCGATCGTCGGGCGCTTTCTCGAGCACACGCGCGTCTTCCGCTTCGCCAACGGCGGCCAGGAGAAGGTGTGGCTGTCGAGCGCGGACTGGATGGACCGCAACTTCTTCCGCCGCATCGAGCTCGCGTTCCCCGTCGTCGATGCCAAGCTCGCCAAGCGGGTCATCCGCGAGGGGCTGCGCCCCTATCTCGACGACAACACGCAGTCCTGGGAGATGCGCCCGGACGGCTCCTACGAGCGGCGCAAGCGCGGCCGTGGCAAGAAGCACTGCGCGCAGCTGGAACTGCTGGCGGCTCTCGCCGGAGGTTAGCTCTTTACCACCAAGGCCAACGCAGCCAGCTCGCGGTGTTGCGGCCTTCCTGCCCCAGCGGATCGGTGGGGTAGTTGAGCACGAGAACCTTCTTGGTGTCGTCGCGCAGTTCCGCCATGCCCATGCGGTCATAGCCCTCGACCATGATGTCGAGCGCGTCGCGCCGGGCCGGCGACTCGGGAAAGCGGGTGATGACGTCCTGGGCGCGGCTCACGGCGGCAAGCCAGGCCCCGCGGCGCAGGTAGTAGCGGGCCACGTGGATCTCGTGACGGGCGAGGCCGTTCACCAGCAGCTCCATGCGCGCGCGCGAATCCGCGGCATAGCGGCTGTCCGGATAGCGCTTGATCAACTCCTTGAACATCTCGAAGGACTCGCGGGCGGCCTTGGGATCGCGGTCGGCGATGTCCTGCCTGCCGAGGAGCGAGGAGATGCCCAGGTCCTCCTTGAAGTTCGCGAGCGCCTTCAGGTAGAGCGCGTAGTCGAGGTTGGGGTGGTTCGGGTAGGACTTCACGAAGCGGTCGATCGTCGCGATCGACTGCGCGGTGTCGCCTTCCTTGTAGTAGGCGTAGGCGGTGTCGAGCTGCGCCTGCTGCGCATAGCGGCCGTAGGGAAACTTCGACTCGAGTTCGGTGTAGATCTTCACCGCGGAGAGCCAGCTGCCGCTGTCGAGCTCCTCCTTGGCGAGGCGATAGTAGTCGGCGGCTCCCCAGTCGCGTTTCTCGTCGAGCTTCTTGTCCAGCCAGCCGCAGCCCGCCAGGGCGATGCCCAGCGCGACGAGCAGCACTGCCGTTACACTTCGCTTCATGGTCGATCCCGTTGCGGAACCCGCGAATTATACCTCCGGGCAGGTCGCTTCCCCGCGGCTCACGCTGAGCGCCGGCCCCGCGGAGGCGGGGCTGCGCCTGGACCAGGCCCTGGCGCGCCTGCTGCCGAAGGAATCGCGCACGCGGCTCGCGAGGCTGGTGGAGCAGGGCGCGGTGCTGGTGGACGGCGAGAGCGCCCGTCCCCGGCACAAGCTGCGCGGCGGCGAGTTGATCGAGGTGACGCTCCTCGCGCGGCCCGAGGAGGAGGCGTTCCGCGCGGAAGCGATCGCGCTCGACATCGTCCACGAGGACGCGGACGTGCTGGTGATCGCCAAGCCTGCCGGACTCGTGGTCCATCCCGGCAGCGGCAACTGGGCGGGAACGATGTTGAACGCCCTCCTGCACCACGTGCTCGCGCTCAAGGGGCTGCCGCGCGCGGGCATCGTGCATCGTCTCGACAAGGAGACGAGCGGGCTGCTGGTCGTCGCCCGGCACGAGGCGGCGATGCAGGACCTGGTGCGGCAGCTGCAGGCGCGCACCGTGAAGCGGACCTACCTCGCGATCGCGCGCGGCGTCGTGGCCGCCGCCGGCACGGTGGATGCGCCCATCGGGCGGCATCCGACGCAGCGCACGCGCATGGCGGTGGTCCCCGGCGGCAAGAGCGCGGTCACGCATTACCGCGTGCGCGAGCGTTTCGCGGCGCACACGCTGCTCGAGTGCGACCTCGAGACGGGCCGCACGCACCAGATCCGCGTGCACCTCCCCTCGATCGGGCACCCGCTCGAGGGGGATCCCGTCTATGGCGGGCGCGGCGTGCGGCGCCTGCCGCGCCAGGCCCTGCATGCGTGGAAGCTCGCCTTCGTGCATCCGGGCAGCCGCGAGCGCGTGCACTTCACGGCGCCGCCTCCAGCCGACTTCGAGGCGCTGGTCGCGGCATTGCGGGGCGAATGAAGCGGCCCGCCAGCTGGCTCGAGCCCGACTGGCCCGCACCGGCCCGCGTGCGTGCGTTCGTGACCACGCGGGAGGGGGGCGTGAGCGAAGGCGAGCACGGCACGCTCAACCTCGGAACGCGGTGCGGCGACGATCCCGGGCGCGTCGCCGCCAACCGGCGCGCGGTCCAGGCGCACCTGCCTGCCGTACCCGCGTGGCTGGTGCAGGTGCACGGCACGGCCGTCGCGGACCTGGATGAAGCGGACGCTACCCTCGCGAGGGTAGCGTCCCCCGCGGATGCGGCGGTCACGTCGCGGCCGGGAAGGGTGGCGGTGGTCCTCACGGCCGACTGCCTGCCCGTGTTCCTGTGCCGTGAGGACGGATCGCGCGTGGCCGTGGCCCATGCCGGCTGGCGCGGGCTGGCCGCCGGCGTGCTCGAGAATGCCGTCGCCGCCCTCGGGGAAGACGCAGCGCGCGTGCTGGCGTGGCTGGGGCCCGCGATCGGGCCGGAGGCATTCGAAGTGGGCCCCGAGGTGCGCGAGGCTTTCGTCGCCGTCGATGAAGCCGCAGCCGGCGCCTTCCGGGCGCATCGCGGCGACCGCTATCTCGCCGACCTCTATGCGCTCGCACGCGGCCGCCTGGCCCGCGCGGGCGTGGCGAGCGTCTCCGGCGGCGGCTTCTGCACCTACACCGAGAGCGAGCGCTTCTTTTCCTATCGCCGCGTCCGGGAGAGCGGACGCCTGGGCGCCTTCATCTGGATCGACGGCGAGGATTGACAGCACTGCTAGACTGTTTGCAACTCAGTCGCGCGAACCCCCTGTCATGACCGTCCTCGCCTGGATCCTCGCCGCCTGCCTCGTCGGGGGGCTCGTCTCGGTCCTGCTCGCCGCCCTCGTCGCATTCCGGGTGCAGGCCCGCCTGGTGCCTATCCTCGTGAGCTACGCGGTCGGCGCCCTGCTGGGGGCGGTGTTCCTCGACATCATCCCGCACCTCTTCGAACAGACGACCGACCACGCCGCGACGGCGGCCACGATCCTCGCCGGCCTCCTCGGCTTCTTCATCCTCGAGAAGATGCTCCTCTGGCGCCACCACCACGGCGACGGCACGGAAGAAGCCGCGGCCGGAGGGCACGGCCACTCCCACGGGCACGACGGCGGACGC
>CAZOIB010000189.1:0-2083 GCA_964579785.1 uncultured Lysobacter sp.
TGGGCATGCCGTGGTGATGGACGCCTCTCCCGACGTCGGCGGCCGCGACCTCGGCGCTCGTCCCATGGAGATGGTGCTGATGGGCGCCGGCGGCTGCAGCGCCATCGACGTGGTGCACATCCTGAAGAAGTCCCGCCAGCAGTTCACCGACTGCGTCGTCGAACTCGAGGCGGAGCGCGCCGCGGAAGACCCCAAGGTCTTCACGCGCATCCACCTGCACTACATCGTGACGGGCAGCGGCCTAAACCCTGCGCAGGTCGAACGGGCGATCAAGCTCTCGAAGGAAAAGTACTGCTCCGCGACGATCATGCTGGCGAAGACGGCGGAAGTGACCTCCGACTACGAGATCCGCGAGGCCTGAGGCGGTCTAGAAGCGGTACGCCGTCTCCGTCATCACCTTGGCCACGAGTCGCATTGCGCCCTTGACCGGCGCTGGCAACTCCGCCGCTCCCAGAGACCTGCCGCTCGCCGCGTGGCCGATCTCGTCCTCGCGCATCTGCTCGAGGATGGCCCGGCTGCGTGCATCGTCCGCGGGAAGCTGCCCGATGTGGCCATCGATGTGCTTCTCGACCTGCCGCTCGGTCTCGACGAGGAAGCCCATGCTCCATTTGTCACCCGCCGCCCCGGATACGACGCCGAGCGCAAAGGAGCCCGCGTACCAGAAAGGGGAGAGGAGGCTCGGGCGCGAGTCGAGTTCGCGCAGGCGCTCGGCGCACCAGGCAAGATGGTCGCGTTCCTCCGCACCGGCATGGTCCAGGGCAACGCGCACACGCGGATCGCGCGCCATCAGGGACTGCCCGGCATAGAGAGCCTGCGCGCAGACTTCGCCGGCATGGTCGACGCGCATGAGTCCCGCAACATGTTCGCGCCCCGACGCCTGCTCGGACTTCGCGGGCTTGTTCCCGGGCGTAGGACGGGATGGGGATACCGCGCCGGACAAGGTCCGCAACGCATTGTCGGCTGCGATCAGGAAGCGATCGAGGGAAGACGAGGACATGCCGATATCGTAGCGCTACACGGGTGCGTCGGGGACTGCAAAAAGAAAACGGGCGCGGCTTGCGCCGCGCCCGTCATGCCACTGGTATTTCTAGGCCAGTTTCGGCTTAGAAGTAGTGCAGCAGGGTAACGCCGAAGCCCTTCGGGTCCTGGCCAGCAACGCCGAGGGAACCGCCCGCGCCAAAGTTGCAGTTCATGGCGGAGTCGTTGTTGATTTCGGCATACGACAGACGGGTCCGGGTGCGCTTGGAGAAGCTGTACTGCCAGCCCACGCCAAGGACATCGCACTCCATGTTGTTGCCGGCATCCGCGTTCTGGTAGGTCACGATGAAGTCGTGCTTGCCCATCGTGTACTGGCCGCCGACGTAGTAGGACTTGTCCTTCGCCACACCGGTCTTCTTGTACTCGCCATAGTGGCCGGAGAGCTTGAAGTTGCCCATCGTGAACGCGCCGCCGAGGACGTTGCCCTCTTCCTTGTAGCCGCTCGTCGTGACCACGGTGTTGCTGCCGTTGTACTGCTTGTGCTCTTCGTACGCGTAGACCAGGTAGACCGGGCCCTTGCTGTAGGTGAGCGAAGCGCCGGTCGACGTCGGGGTGACGGTCGCGGTCTTGGCTTCGTCGGGCACATACGCGAGCTTGAACTGGATGCCGCCAAAGTTGGGCGACCAGTACTGCACGACGTTGGCCAGACGGGTGGAGAAGTTGCCCTGGTCCATCGTGCCGGCCGTGTAGTCGGCACGGTTGATATCGCCCCAGAGGTCGGTCTTGCCCACGTCCTGCTTCATCGGCATGTCCCAGCGGCCCATCATGACGGAGCCCCACTTGCCTTCCAGGCCGACGCCGGTGTTACGGTCGGCAAACGTGCCGGATGCGGACTCGGACTCGAAGGACGTCTCGACCTGGAACCAGGCCTTCAGGCCGCCGCCAAGATCTTCCTTGCCGCGGATACCGATCAGGGACGGGTGGTCGATCATGCGGATACGGCCGTCCAGATCAGCCGTGCCGGAAAGACCGCCGGCCTCAACGTACTCGACGTCCATACGCAGGGCGCCGTAGAGGGTGATCGGGTTCGCAGACTGGGCCATGA
>CAZOIB010000190.1:0-3861 GCA_964579785.1 uncultured Lysobacter sp.
CGTGAAAACGACTGAAAACATGGGCCTCGACATGCTTCGCAAATTTCTCCGCAACGCCGCCCCGGCCCTGGTGCTCGCCTCGGGCGCCACGGCGAACGCCGCCTACGACGTCGACATCCTGCCGCCGGCGTCCCCCATCGCACAGCAGATCTACGACCTGCACTGGGCGATCCTCTGGGTGTGCGTGGTCATCTTCTTCGTGGTCTTCGGCGCGATGTTCTATTCGGTGTTCAAGCACCGCAAGTCCGCCGGCGCCACCGCCACGCATTTCCACGAGAACACGACGATCGAGGTCATCTGGACGGTGATCCCCTTCCTCATCCTGATCGGCATGGCCTACCCGGCCACCAAGACGGTGCTCGAGATGAAGGACTCCTCCAGCCCGGACCTCACGATCAAGGTGACGGCCTACCAGTGGGCCTGGGAGTACGACTACCTGCAGGACGGGGTGAAGTTCAATTCCCTCCTGTCCACGCCGCGCGCGCAGATCGAGGAGTGGGAGAAGAAGGGCGAGAAGAAGAATCCCGACTACCTGCTCGAGGTGAACAACCCGATGGTGGTGCCCGCCGGCAAGAAGGTCCGCCTCCTCGTCACCGCCAACGACGTGATCCACGGCTGGTACGTGCCGCAGCTGGGCGTGAACCAGTACGGCATCCCGGGCTTCGGGAAGGACACCTGGTTCAAGGCCGACAAGCCGGGCACCTACCGGGGCCAGTGCAGCCAGATCTGCGGCAAGGAGCACGGTTACATGCCCATCGTGGTCGTGGCCAAGGCGCCCGCCGACTACGATGCCTGGGTGAAGGAACAGAAGGCGAAGATGCCGGCGCCGGAAGCCGCGCCGCAGCAGGTCGCCGCCGCCGCGCCCGCCGTCGCGGAGGACCCCAACAAGAAATGGTCGGCCGACGAACTGAAGGCCCTGGGCGAGAAGGTCTACGCGGCCAATTGCGTCGCCTGCCACCAGGCCACCGGCAAGGGCATGCCGCCCGCCTTCCCGGCGCTGGACGGCTCCAAGGTCGCGGCCGGGCCCAAGGGCGCGCATATCGCGCTGGTGCTGGGCGGCAAGCCGGGAACGGCCATGGCCGCGTTCTCGCGGCTCTCCGACAGCGAGCTGGCTGCCGTCATCACCTATACGCGCACGGCCTGGGGCAACAAGGCCGGCGAAGTGCTGCCTGCCGAAGTGAAGGCAGCACGCAAGGGCTGATTGCCCTCCCGGCCACGACACTTACGACGAACACGAAATAGCGGAGCATCCATGAGCGCTGCCACCCACGCCCACGACCACCACGACGACCACGCGCATGCCCACCCGACGGGCCTCAAGCGCTGGCTGTTCACGACCAACCACAAGGACATCGGCACGCTCTACCTGTGGTTCGCGTTCGCCATGTTCTTCATGGGCGGCGTGATGGCGCTCCTCATCCGCGCCGAGCTCTTCCAGCCGGGGCTGCAGTACCTGAACCCGGAGTTCTTCAATTCGCTCACGACCGTGCACGGCCTGGTGATGGTATTCGGCGCGATCATGCCGGCCTGGGTGGGCTTCGCCAACTGGCTGATCCCGATGCAGATCGGCGCGGCGGACATGGCCTTCCCGCGCATGAACAACTGGAGCTTCTACCTGGTCGTCCCCGCGGCGATCCTCCTGGTGGCCTCCTTCTTCGTGCCCGGCGGCGCGGCCGCCTCCGGTTGGACGCTCTATCCCCCGCTCATCATCCAGCAGGGCATCTCGATCGACATGACGATCCTGGCCGTGCACATCCTGGGCGCCTCCTCGATCATGGGCTCGATCAACATCATCACCACGATCCTGAACCTGCGCGCGCCGGGAATGACCCTCATGAAGATGCCGCTCTTCGTGTGGACCTGGCTGATCACCGCCTACCTCCTCATCGCCGTGATGCCGGTGCTCGCCGGCGCCGTGACGATGCTGCTGACCGACCGCCACTTCGGCACCTCGTTCTTCAACGCGGCCGGCGGCGGGGACCCCACGATGTTCATGCACATCTTCTGGTTCTTCGGGCACCCGGAGGTGTACATCATGATCCTGCCGGCCTTCGGCGTGATCTCGGCGATCATCCCGGCCTTCGCGAGGAAGCCCCTCTTCGGCTACGCCTCGATGGTGTACGCCACGGCCTCGATCGCGATCCTGTCCTTCATCGTCTGGGGCCACCACATGTTCACGGTGGGCATGCCCGCCGCGGGGCAGCTCTTCTTCATGTACGCGACGATGCTCATCGCGGTGCCCACGGGCGTGAAGATCTTCAACTGGATCGCGACGATGTGGCAGGGCTCGATGACCTTCGAGACGCCGATGCTCTTTTCGATCGGCTTCCTGTGCCTGTTCACCATCGGCGGCTTCTCGGGCCTGGTGCTCGCGATCACTCCGGTGGACATCACCATCCACAACACCTACTACGTGGTCGCGCACTTCCACTACGTGCTGGTGTCGGGCGCGCTCTTCTCGATCTTCGCGGGCGTGTACTTCTGGCTGCCGAAGTGGACCGGCAAGATGTACCACGAGGGCCTGGGCAAGCTCCATTTCTGGCTCTCGGTGATCGGCTTCAACATCGCCTTCTTCCCGCAGCACTTCCTGGGCCTGGCCGGCATGCCGCGCCGCATTCCCGACTACGCGCTGCAGTTCGCCGAGTGGAACATGTGGTCCTCCATCGGCGCGTTCATCTTCGGCTTCTCGCAGCTGCTCTTCCTCTACGTGGTGGTCGAGTGCATCCGCTCCGACCGCAAGGCCGCCGACAATCCCTGGGAGGGCGCCGACACGCTCGAGTGGACGCACCTGCCGAGCCCGGCGCCGTACCACACCTTCGAGACGGCCCCGGTCATCAAGTGAGGCAGGATCTCGCCATGGCAGCCGGCCACAAGCCCACGCCCGAGCAGAAGCGCCGGGTGATCGGCACTGCCGTGGTGCTGGCGCTGACGGTGGTCGGCATCTATCTCACCTACATGATCAAGTTCGCCCGGTGATGGATGCCGCGCTCGCCGCCCGGAACCGCCAGACGATGACCAAGCTCCTCGTCATCTCGGTGGCCATGCTCGGCTTCGGCTTCGCGATGGTGCCGATGTACCGGCAGATCTGCGAGTCGCTGGGCATCACGCAGGGCCGCGTCGTCGGATCCGCGAACACGCAGGTGGATGCGAGCCGTTCGGTCACCGTGGAACTCGTCGCTTCCAGCGCGGGGCTCCCGTGGCGCTTCGAGCCGCTCGAGCGCGAGGTGCGGCTGCATCCCGGCGAGCTCGCGACCGTGAACTACCGCGTGGTCAACACGCTCGGCCGGCCGGTGACCGCGCAGGCGGTGATGAACACCGCGCCGGCGATCGCCGGCAAGTACATCGAGAAGCAGGCCTGCTTCTGCTTCTCCAACCAGACTCTCGCGGCGGGCGAGGAGAGGGTGATGCCCGTCGTCTTCCTGGTGAGCCCGCAGGCCCCGAAGGACATGACGACGATCTCGCTTTCCTACACGTTCTTCGAGCAGCCCGGGAGGCCGTCGTGATCGACGCCTTCAAGGCGGTTTTCTGGAGCTTCTTCGGGGTCCGGAAGAAGGCCGAGTACGACAAGGACGCGAAGAGCCTCACGCCGCAGGCGATCATCGCGGCCGGGCTGGTCTCCGCGCTCGTCTTCGTGCTGGCGATCTTCGGGCTGGTGAAGCTCGTCACCCGTTAACGCAACGCTTTCGTTCCAGGCAAAACTCAGGGAGTCATCACGTGGGCAACGCACAACCTGGCGGCTACTACTTCGCACCCCCCTCGCACTGGCCGATCGTCGGCTCCGTCGCCCTCCTGATCATGGCGTTCGGCGGGGTCATGCTGATGAACTCGATCGGCGGCGGCGGCATCGTCTTCGCGATCGGC
>CAZOIB010000191.1:0-25882 GCA_964579785.1 uncultured Lysobacter sp.
GCGGAATTCCAGGGGCGCGTGAGTTCGATCATCGCCGCGGGCTGCTTCGGCGGGTAGCGAACCCATTTCCTCGCGGAGTTGCGAGGCACGCAGGGCAGGGGTAAAACAAGACCATATCCGCGTGGGCCTGGCGCAAAAACCGATGAATCGAACCCCCCGCAACTTCATGCGCGCGATGGCGGCGGGACGCGTGCTTGCGCGCCTTCTTGCGACGCTGGCCTTCGTGCATGCCGGCGCGGTCGTGGCGCAGACGATCACGACGATCGCCGGCCGCGGCGTGCAGGACGGCGGCCCGGCCGGCAGCGCGCCGGTGAGCTACCCGCAAGGCGTCGCGTTCGACTCCGCAGGTAACCTGTATATCGCCGACCATTTCCACCACCGCATCCGCAAGGTGGCCGCCGGCACCGGGACCATTTCGACGGTGGCCGGAGACGGTACCAACGTGCATTCCGGGGATGGCGGCGCGGCGGCCGGTGCTGGAGTCGGCTATCCGCAGGGAATCACGGTCGACCCGGCAGGCAACATCTATTTCACCGCGCTCAACCGCGTCCGGAAGATCGACGCGGCAACGGGAATCATCACGACGATCGCGGGAACAGCCTTGCCGGGATCCCTGGGTGACGGCGGATTGGCGACGAGCGCGACCCTGAGCGACCCGCGGGGGCTCGCGTTCGATTCGTCGGGCAACCTCTACATTTCGGACAGCGGCAACCACCGCATCCGCAAGCTCGCTGCGGGTACCGGCGTCATCACGACAGTCGCGGGCAATGGGACTGCGGGCTTTGCGGGGGACGGCGGTGCGGCAACCTCCGCGAGCCTGCGTGCCCCGTCAGGAATCGCCTACGACCCCGCGGGCTTTCTCGTGTTCGCCGATTCCGGCAACGACCGGGTGCGCAGGATCGACCTGGGCACAGGTTTCATCACGACGAGGGCTGGCGGCGGTGCGTCCCTGGCGGACGATGTCCCGGCGACCAGTGCGCTGATCGCCAACCCGCAGGGGATCGCGTTCGATTCCGTTGGAAAAATCCTCTACGTGAGCGACGGCAACAGCCGCATCCGCGACATCGACCTCCTGACAGGGAAAATCTATACGGCGGCGGGCAGCGGCGTGTCCGGGTACTCGGGAGATGGCGGTCCCGCGACCAGTGCCACCATCAACTACCTCGCGCCGGGAATGGCGCTGGACGCATCCGGCAACCTCCACTTCTCCGACGCCCTCAACCATCGCGTCCGCAAGGTGGTCATAAGCAGCGGAATCATCTCGACGGTGGCTGGTACGGGCGTGGTCAACGGCGTTGCAGCCACCAGCGCGGATCTTTACCTGCCGCGCGGCATGGCGTTCGACGGCAGCGGCAATCTCCACTTTGCCGACCACTACAGCCGCCGCATCCGGAAGCTCACGTCCGCGACAGGAAACCTTGCCACGCTCGCCGGTCAGGATGGCTTCGGCGCGACGGTGGAAGGCGGCGTGGCCACGAGCGCCACCGTCTGGTATCCCTTCGGCGTAGCAATCGACACCAACGGCAACGCGTACTTCACCGAGTACTTCAAGTCGAAGTCCTCGCGCGTGCGCACGGTGGCGCCGGGGGGAAGCGTCACGACGCTGGCGGGCGGCAATGCCGACGGCTTCGGCGGCGATGGAGGCGCCCCTGCGAGCGCCCTGCTGAACAATCCCAAAGCTGTCGCCGTCGACGTGCAGGGGAATGTCTACATCGCCGACACGGACAACCACCGCGTCCGCAAGGTGACGAAGTCGACCGGACTCATCACGACCGTTGCGGGCAACGGCACCTCGGCTTTCGTTGGGGACGGAGGGCCGGCCACCAGCGCGAGCCTCAACATGCCCGGCGGGATCGCCGTCGACGGCGCCGGCAATCTCTACATCGCCGATACCGGCAACAGCCGCGTCCGCAAGGTCTCCGTCGGCGGCACCATCACCACCATCGGCGGCGACGGCACCTGCTGCTACAGCGGCGACTACGGTCCGGCGACCGCGGCGCGACTCTACCCGGCCGCGATCGCGGCGGACTCCGTGGGCAATGTCTTCATCGCCGACTTCTCGACGCGCGTGCGGCGCATCGATGCGACGACCGGGCTCATCACGACGGTCGCCGGCACCGGCACGCCGGGGTTTTCCGGGGACGGGGGACCGGCGACGGGAGCGATGCTCAACGCGCCCGCAGGCGTCGCCGTGGATTCATTGGGAAATCTCTACATCGCGGACAACTACAATGCGCGCATCCGGAAGGTGACTTCCGATGTCACCGCGCCGGACACGACGATCGCGACCAAGCCCGCGGCCGTGACGACGCTGTCGACCGCGACCTTCACCTTCACCGGAACCGATCCGGGAGGGGCGAGCACAGGCTTCCAGTGCTCCCTCGACGGCGCCGCGTACCTGCCCTGCAGCGCGACGACGAGCTTTCAGAATCTCGCGCTCGGCTCGCACACGCTGCAGGTCCGCGCCGTCGATGCCTGGGGCAACATCGACTCCTCTCCCGTCGTCTACAACTGGACGGTGAACTTTCCGCCGGCGATCTCCACCACCGCTTCGCATACCCTCGCGCTGGACACGACCGGACTCGTCTACGCATGGGGCAACGACAGCCTCGGACAGCTGGGCCAGGGCCGCAAGATCAATCTCTTCTCGCCGCACCAGGTGCCAGGGCTCGCGCGGATCACGCACGTTTCCCTGCAGAGGCACGCCCTCGCGGTCGATGCCTTCAAGCAGGTGTGGTCCTGGGGAGACAACTCCTGCGGCGCGCAGCTGGGCCCGCGCGAGTCGGCGAACACCTCGAGGCCGGCCCGTGTGATCGGCGCCAACGGCGTGGCGAAGGTCGCCGCGGGCCGCTGCTTCAGCCTGGTGCTCAAGACCGACGGCACGGTGTGGGGGTGGGGCGTGGTTCCCGGACATGGCACCGTCACGAACGTGCGCCAGATTCCGGGACTCAGCGGCATCGTCGAGATTTCGGCCGGAACGGCGCACGCCCTCGCCCGCCGCAGCGACGGTGCCGTATTCGCGTTCGGCGAGAATGCGGCGGGGCAGCTCGGCCAGGGCGCCGCCGGCGTGGCGCAGGCCGTGGTGCAGGTTCCCGGCATCACCGGTGCCACGGCGATTGCCGCGGGCGATTCCACTTCGATGGTGGTGCTGGGATCGGGCCAGATACAGGCCTGGGGCAGGTTGAGCAACCAGGCACAGGCCAACACGCCTACCACGCTGGTCGCCATCGGCGGGATGCCGGTGGCGATCTCGATCGGCGGCAACACGCCGCATGCGGTGCGCGCCGACGGCGCCCTTCTGCAGTATTCGGCGTCGACCGCGAGCTGGACGACACTCCCCGGCTACGCGGCCGTCGCAAAAGTGGCGTCCTCGGGGATCATCGCGACGCAGGAGTTCGTGCTCGGCGTCACCGCCTCGGGCCAATTGCTGGCCTCGGGCACGAACACGACCGGGCAATTGGGCCAGGGCGATGCCGTTTCCCGTTCCAGCGCTACGGCGGTGCCGGGGTTCGCGAACACCCTGATGGTGGCCACCGGCATGCAGGTGCCGGGCGTGCTGGCGGTCAAGGCGGACGGCACGGTCTGGTTCTGGGGCGCCGACACCACCGGGCAGAGCGGCGACGGCATCAAGTACCAGAGCTCCACCCCCCTCTCGGTTCCGATCGCCGCAACGATCAGGCAGGTCGCCACGGGCTATCGATTCTCGGTGGCGCTCGACACTTTGGGCAACGTCTGGGGCTGGGGCGACAACAATGCCGCCGCTTTCGGCGGGCTGGTCAGCCGATCGTCGCCTGCGCTCATCGACGGCGCGACCAACGTGCAGGCGATCGCTGCCGCCGGCGACGGGCTCGTCGTCTACCTGATGGTCGACGGCACGGTGAAGAAGTCCGGCTACATGCCGGTCACCGGCGCAAACCTTGAACTTGCCGTGGTCTCCGGACTGAGCGGGATCGTCGCCGTGGCGGCCGGAGACGGGACGCTCTATGCGATGCGCAGCGACGGCAAGATCTTCGCCCTCGGAGAGAACGCGAACGGCGAGTTGGGCAACGGCACGACGACCGCCAGCGCCATCCCCGTGCAGGTCACCGGAATTTCCGGAAGCGTGACCAGGGTCGTGGCGGGGAAGGGCCGCGCCGCGGCGATCACGGACGACGGCAAGGTGTGGACCTGGGGTGCGGCGCCGCTGGGCAACGGGACCGTCTCGGGCAGCGCCACGGCCGTCGCGGTGACGGGGATCACCGATGCGGCCGACGTCGCATTCGGCGACAAGGGCGCGCTCGTGCGCCGCGCCGATGGCAGCCTGATGGCGTGGGGCAACCTGGGCCTGAGCGATGCCGCGGGGCAGGACACCACGAAGCCCTACGCCGTCGCGTTCTCGGGCACGGTGCAGGCCATCGCCGCCGGTCCTGCCAACACCGTGGGCTATCTCGTCGGCAGCACGGGGCTCGCCCTCGGCTTCGGCAACTTCGGCACGGTCACCGGGGCGGCCGTGGGGGATGGAACCTACGTCGCGCGCACGCGGCCGGTCGTGATCCTGGCACCGGACGGCGCGGGAAGCGTCGATGGCGCGAACTGGTACCTGGATCTCGACGTGCCTGCGGCGACTTCCGTGCCTGCCGCGCTCGTGCCGCGCTCGCTGGCGACCTCGAGCGTCTTCGGTGTCGACACCGGTCTTTCCATGACGGCGATGGTGAAGTACAAGAACGCCGACGTCGGCAAGAGGATCAACAACTACGTGCTGGGGCTGGTGCCGCCGGCGTTCTTCAACCTGGTCAAGACGGCGCCGCAGGTTTCTCCCGAGCCGAAGATCCAGGCCAAGGCCAAGGCGACGGGCGGCTTCGTGCTGGCGAATCTCACCCCGGCGGGCTGGACCGACGTCAACGGGCAGCTCATCGCCTACTCGCAGGGCACCGCCAACGCCGCGGGAGGCGCGGTCAACATCCTGAACGGCGTGAACTCGACCCTGATCCCGGGCGCGACCTTCTGCATCGGCTACGGCGAGAGTTCCGGCTCGATGCTCTCGGCGCAATCGCTCACCGAAGTGCTCTCGATCGAAGGCGCCACGGCCACCGCGTCGGGCGTGCCCTGCGTGCTCACGGGGATGTACGTGGACGGGCCGGCATCCTCGACCTCCGGCTCTTCGGCCACCTTCAGCGGATTGGTCGTCGGCATAACGCCCACTGGCACGGTGCAGTTCCAGGACGGCTCCGTGAACCTGCTCTCACCGGTCGCGCTATCCGCATCCAACGAAGCGGTCGCGCGCAGCGAAATCAGCACCGCCGCGCTGTCGGTGGGCGTGCATTCGATCGGCGCGACCTACTCCGGCGATGCGCAGAACACGGCCGTATCGGCCTCGGTACCGCTGCGCCACGAGGTGGTCGCCGCGGCGCCGGGTGCTTCCGCCACGACGCTCAGCGGGCCCTCGAGTTCGGCGCCGGCGAGCGAAGTGGTGCTCACCGCCACGGTCGCCGGGAGTTCGCCCACGGGGACAGTGCAGTTCAAGGACGGTGCCACCAACCTGGGCGATGCGGTGCCGCTGGTGGGCGGCTCGGCGACGCTGCGCATCGAGACGCTGGCGGAGGGCAGCCACTCGATCACGGCGGCCTATTCTGGCGATGGCGCCAATGCCGCGAGCACTTCGAGCGCGCTGGCGCACACGGTCTACGAGGCGATCACCACGTCGATCTCGCTTGCTTCCAGCGCCAGTGACGCCGCCCCTGTAGGGACGACGGTGACGTTCACCGCCACGGTGAGCGGCACCAACCCCGGCGGCAACGTGATCTTCCGCGACGGTTCGACGGTGATCGGCACGGTGTCGCTGCAGAACGGCACCGCCTCGCTCACGGTGAGCAACTTCGACGCGGGCCAGCATGTCATCACGGCCGAGTACGCCGGCGACGGCACCAATCAGCCGGTCACCTCCAGCGCGGTCTTCCAGCAGGTGAGCGTGGCGACGCCATCGGTCACCATCTTCCAGGCGAGCCCGACCGCGGTGGACTTCGGCGGCCAGTCGATGAACACGACGGCGCCGGCGAAGACCGTGACGCTCGCCAACGCCGGCGCAACCGCCGTGGCGGTGAGTTCCATGACCGCCTCGACCCACTTCGCCGTGAGCCACAACTGCGCAACGGTGGCGGCCGGCTCCAGTTGCTCCGCCACGGTGAGCTTCACGCCCGCGGTGCAGGGCGCGTTGACGGGAACGTTGAGCATCGCGACCGGTGGCGGCACGCAGACCATCGCGCTTACAGGCACGGGCGAGAGGTCTCTCACGACGCACTATTACCTCTCGATCCTGCGCCGCGCGCCGGATGCCGGCGGCAAGGCCTTCTGGGATGCGGAGGCGGCCCGCGTGCAGGCGCTGGGCGTCAACGTGAACGAGGTGTGGTTTGCCATGGCGGGGGCGTTCTACGGCAGTCCCGAGTACCTGGCCTTCAACCGCGACGACGACGGGTACGTGACGGATCTCTACGGCACGTTCTTCAACCGGGCACCGGATGCGGGCGGATTCTCCGACTGGAAGGCGCAGCTGGCCGCAGGCATGCCGCGCGAGGTGGTGCTGGCCTCGTTCATGTTCTCGGCGGAGTTCTCGAGCTTTACCCAGGCGATCTTCGGGACCACATCCACGCGCCGGGAAGTCGACACGGTGGTGGACTTCTACCGGGGGCTGCTGGGCTCGCTGCCGGATGACGGGGGCTTCAACTTCTGGCTCGCGCAGTTCCGCACGGCGCAGTGCCAGGGCGGGACGGCGGTGAACACGCAGGTGGAGACGATCTCGAGCGCGTTCGCCAACAGCCCGCAATACGCCAACCGCGGGCGCACCAATGGGCAGTACGTCGGCGATCTCTACAATGCGTTCCTGCGCCGCGGAGCGCCGGGCGACCTCGCGGGCGTCCAGTTCTGGATCAACCAGGTCGCGAGCGCGGCGCAGACGCGGGAGCAGGTGCGCCAGGCCTTCGTGGCCAGCCCGGAGTTCCAGGGCAGGGTTGCCGCCATCATCGCGCAGGGGTGCCTGCCATGACGTTTCCCGAAAGCGCGGCAGGGCTCCTGTCTCCGGTCGGGAAGGGCCGTCTGTTGCTGCCAGCAATCGTCGCGGTCGTCGCGGCTGTCGTTGTGATCCGGCTCGCGGATACACGGGCAACGAACGGCCATGAGTCGACTGCGGAGTCCTGGACGAACGCATCCGGTATTGCGCCGGCGCCGTTGCGGCAAACCGACGCACGTCGCGGCGTAGGCGGCGCGGGAGGCGGCGGAGACGCTGCCGTCGCGGGCACCGGGATCGCAACCGGGCCCCCCGAAGTCGCGCGACTGTCTGCCTCGCGTGTCGAAAGTGCGGTGTCTCGTCCGGGGCCTGCGGTTCCCGCAGCGGCGCCGGCTTCCGGAGGCGCCACGATCGCCCGGAGCGGTAATGCGGCGAGAGTGGTCGTCGCGGATTCGCGAGCCTTTGTGGAGAGGTTGTACCGCAACTTCTTCGGACTGGAGGGCGATCCCCTTGCCGTCGCGCTATGGTCGAGTCTCATCGACGCGGGGACGATCACGCCCGAACAGGCGGTTGAGTCGTTCCTCGACTCGGCGCACCAGTACCGCGGCACTGCCCCCGTGGCGCGGCTCTACCTGGCGACCTTTCTGCGCGCGCCCGATTTCGACGGCCTGGCCCACTGGCGCGATGCGATCCTTGCTGGCGGGACGCTGGACGAGATCGGCGAGCGCTTCGCGCGGAGCCCGGAGTTCACGGACCGCTATGGGGCGCTGGACGATGCCGGATTCATCGACCTGGCTATCCAGAACGCGCTGGGCCGGGAACCCACCGAGGCGGAGCGGATGCAGTGGCGCCAGCGCCTCGGTCCCGGAGCGGAGGCGAGAGGGCGGATGATGGTCGCGCTCGCGGAGTCCGAGGAATTCCGCGAGTCGGTGCGCGGAGAGGTCGATGCCGTCCTGCTCTATGCCGGGCTGCTCGGCCGCGCGGCCGACACGCCGGGATTCGCGGGCTGGATGGGCTTTCTGCAGCAGGGCAACTCGCGCCAGGCCCTCATCCGCGGCTTTCTCGCGTCCTCCGAGTTTCGTGGCCGCCTCCTGGCCGCGGGCACGGGAAGTGGCGGCTGACACCTGACCGCCTTGGACATCGCCGCCCGACTTCGCCGCCACGCCGACCTCATCATTCCGGCGGGGCTGGCGCTCCTGTTCACCGCGGCAGCCCTGTGGATGCCGGCCTGGCAGGCGCTGGAGCGGCGGGGATACGATTCGCTGACGGTCCTCACCGCACCGAACGCGTCCACGCAGCCGATCGTCCTGGTGGCGATCAACGAGGAGGCCTTCGACGTCCTCAAGTTGCGCTGGCCCTGGCCGCGCAGCGTGCACGCGGAACTCCTCGACCGGGTCGTGGGCGGCGGCGCGATCGTGGTGGCATTCGACGTGTTGCTCGCCGACGCCTCCGACCCGAAGGAGGACAACGCCCTCGCCGAGGCGATCAAGCGGGCGGGCAACGTGGTGCTTGCCGCGGACGTCACCTACCCGGAAACGCAGGCCGCCCGCCTGTGGAAGCGCGTCGAGCCTTACGAGTTGTTCGCCCAGGCGGGCGCCTTCGGCGGGCTGGCGACAGTCCCGCTGGATCCCGACCAGTTCGTCCGCGGGGTGCCGACCGAGCCCGACGCATTCTGGCGGCAGATCGTGAAGGTCCTGCAGGTGCGTGTTCCGTCGCTTGCCGTCCCGCCGCTGCCGGAGGACGGCTCGAAGATCCGTTACCTGGGCGCGGAAGGCATGTACCCCGTGCTCCCGTATCACCTCGTCCTCGCCGCCTCCCCGGAGGAGCTGAAGGGCGCCTTCGACGGGCGCATCGTCATCGTGGGCCGCGACCTGCGCGCGGCGCCGGAGCTCGGGATGGCCCAGGCCGACCTCTTCGCCACGCCGTTCATCGCGGAAGCCGGCGGGTTGCAGTCGGGCATCAAGATCCACGCCACGCTCGTGGAGAACGCGCTGACCGGCGCCGCCATCCGTCCCCTGGGGCCGCTGGGCATCCTCTTGGCCAACCTGCTTGCCGCTGCCGCGGCCGCGCTGGCGCTGCGCAAGGTCCGCCTGCGCATCGCCGCCGTGGTGACGCCGTTCCTGGTCGCCGTGGTCTTTGGCCTCGCCGTTCTCGCCTTCGCCAGGGAGAACCTGTGGATCCCGTTCGCGGCGCCGACGGCGGTGGTGCTTTCCGCGTGGCTCACGCACCTCGTCCGCGCCTATTTCACGGAGCGCGCGCGCAAGCAGGAAGTGCAGCGCGCCTTCTCGCTGTACGTGGCGCCGACGGTCGTGGACCAGCTCCTCGAGGATCCCAGGCGCCTCGCGCTGGGCGGCGAGAACCGCGAGATCACGATCATGTTCACCGACCTGCAGGGCTTCACGAAGCTCACGGAAAAGACCGAGCCTCCCGTCGTCGCGCGCGTGCTCACCGAGCACTTCACCGTGATGACGGAAATCATGCTCGCGCACGGCGGCACGGTGATCTCGTTCATGGGCGACGGCATCATGGCGTTCTGGGGCGCGCCGCTCGACGATCCGCAGCACCGCCGCCACGCCGCGGAGGCGGCCATCGCCATGCAGCGCGGCATGGCCAAGCTGAGAAACGACCTCGCCGCGCAGGGCCTGCCCGAGATCCACATGCGCATCGGCCTCAATACGGGCAAGGCGATCGTGGGCAACATGGGCTCGCGCCATCGCTTCTCCTACTCCGCCCTCGGCGACTGCGTGAACCTCGCCTCGCGCCTGGAGGGCACCAACAAGCTCTACGGAACCGGCATCCTCCTCTCCGGGGAGTCGACGCACGGCCTCGGGGCGGACATTCCCCTGCGCCACGTGGACCGCGTGCGCGTCGCCGGCAAGACCGAGGCGGTCGATGTCTACACGCCCTGCGACGATCCCGCCTGGATCGCGCACAGCGAGGAAGCGCTGGCCGCGACATTCGCCCGGGAGTGGGACCTTGCCGAGGAAAGGTGGCGCGGGCTCCTGGCCGACCATCCGGACGACAAGGGCATCAAGCTGCACCTCGCGCGCATCGCCGCCTGGCGCGGGGCGCCCCCGCCCGAGGGCTGGGACGGAGGAACCTCGCTCGACAAGATGTGATCCCGCTACACTGTATTCACCCATAGTGGACACGCCGCCATGACCCGCCACGTTATCGCGTTCGCAATCCTGTTTTCCCTCCTGTCCCTCCTTTCCCCGGCGGCGGTCGCCGCGCCAGCGGGCGAGATCGTCAGCATGAGCGGCAAGGGCGAGTTCCGCGACGTCGGCGCGCGCGACTGGTCGCCCGCGAAGATCAAGCAGCCGCTCGAAGGCGGCAGCTTCGTGCGCACGGTGGTGGCCGATGCCAAGATGGCCGTCCTGCTGGTCGACCGCACGCAGCTGACGCTCCAGGGCGTGGCCACGGCGCAGGTGAAGAATCCCGCCGACGCCACCGCCGGCAAGTCGATCGTGGACATGGTGAAGGGTGCCGGACGCTTCCAGACGAAGACACCGGCGCAGGGATTCAAGGTCGGCACGCCGACCGGTCTCGCGGCCATCCGCGGCACCGAATGGCTGATGGAGGTCGACGACGAGCGCTCGATCGTCACGGTCGTGGAGGGCGAGGTGCTGGTGTCGAACGACCTCGGCGAGGTCTCCGTGCTGCCGGACGAGCAGGCCGTGCTGGAGAAGGGCAAGGCGCCGTTCAAGCGGCGCATCCAGAACGCCAGGGAGCGCGTGCAGTGGGTCAGCGCGTTCACGGTGGAAACGGCGCGCTATCCGGAACTGAAGAAATTGCCGGCCGGTGCCGAGGGTGCATCGCTCGCCGCGATCGCCCGGGCCATCGACGCCGGCGAGCTCACGAACGCCCGCGCCCTGGCGAAGACCCACGTCGCGCGCACCGACCTCAAGCTGGCGACGGGACACTTCCTGGCATCGGACCTGGCACTCTATTTCGGCGCCGTGCCGGAAGCGCAGGCGATCCTCGCGGAGGCGGCCCGCCGCTTTCCTGCGGAAAAGCGCACCAATGCCTACCTGGCGTGGGCCGCTCTCTTCGCCGACCAGTTCGAGGGCGCCCGCAAGGCCGCGGCCGACGCGCTCGCGAAATCGCCCGACACGCTCGAGTCGCAGTTGGCGGCCGGTGAAGTGGCCCGCCTGGACGGCGACTATTACGCCGCCCGAGCCGCCTACCGCCGCGCCACGCAGATCGATCCCAAGGATTGGCGTGGCTGGCATGGGCGTGCCCGTGTCGAAGGCGAGCGGGGCAACGTGGAGCGCTCGCGCCGCAACTTCGGGCAGGCGCTGACGCTCGGCGAGCGTTCGCTGGTGCTCGGCGAGCGCGGTGCCCTGGAAGCCAGCGCCACCGAGCTGGAAGCCGCCAGGAAGACTCTCGATGCGGCGCTCGCGCTGCAGCCGGACGACTACACGACGTGGGCCGGACTCGGCTATGCGCGCCTGCGCTCCGGCGACCCCGATGGCGCCATCGACGCCCTCGTGCGCGCCACGCTCATCGAGCCGCGCTACGCCCGTGCCCACATCCACCTGGCGGTGGCCTACTGGCAGCAGGGGCTGCGCGAGCAGGCCTTCTCCTCCCTGCAGCGCGCCTCGGTGGCCGATCCGCGCGACCCGCTCCCGTACCAGTACGCGGCGATGATGCGCGGCGACCTCATGCAGCCCGGCCTGGCAGCCGAGCAGGCGCGCGAAGCGCTGGTGCGGATCCCGTATGCGAAGTCCCTCGATGCCATCGCGCCCAGCACGCGCGGCGTGGCGAATCTCGGCGCCGTCTTCGCGCAGTTCGGGCTGGAGGCGTGGGCGCTGCGCAATGCGCAGGAATCCTACGACCCCTTCTGGGCCGGCAGTCACTTCTTCCTGGCCGACCGCTATGCCAGCCGCTACGCCCGCAACTCCGAGCTCTTCCAGGGCTTCCTTACCGACCCGACCTCGCTGGGCGGCTCCAACCGCTTCCAGGCCCTGGTGACGAGGCCCGGTGCCTACATCACGGCCGCCATGCGCGGAGCCGTGGGCGACGACGCCCGCCTCACCGAGCCCGCGATCACCGCCAACGGACTCTTCATGGACGGGCGCGCGGCGGTGTTCGCGGAGGCTGCGCGGCTCAAGCAGTGGCGCACGGACGGCACGGCGGAGGACCGGGCCACCTCCTACACCATCGGCCTTGGCGCGAAGCCGCGCCACGACTTCGGGCTTTTCTTCTACGGCAACGAGCTCGAGCCCGACACGCGCGCCGGCATCGAGGATCCGCGCAGCAACTACACGCTGATCGACGGCACCGCGCGGCGCATCGACGGCGGCATCAGCTGGCGCCAGTCCGCCGATCGCCTGTTCTGGCTCAAGGCCGGCGGCGGCGACGAGGACAACCGCATGCGCCAGAACGTCACCCGCACGGTGGGAACCGCGGTTTTCGTGACGGGGTCGGAGTTCAATTCGAAGCCGGAGCGCCGCGACGTGCAGGCGCGCGGCCTCATGCGCATCGAGGGCGGGCACGAGGTGTCGCTGGGCTACGAGGCGGCGAGCTGGGATTCCGTCGACGTGCTCGTGCGCGATGCCTTCGCGCACACGCCGACCTCTCCCGGGCTGCCGGAGTCGGTGACCCAGGACATCAAGGACGAGTCGCGGTTGCTGGCCCTCGCCGGCCGCGCGCGGCTCGGCATGGCGACGGTCGAGGCGCAGGTCGACTGGACGAACTACGACAAGACCAACGACATCCTGGTGCGGCGCGACTTCGCCGGGCAGCTGGTGCCGCTGACCGACAACCATTCGCGCGATGAAACCTTTGGCCGCGTCGGAGTCGAGCTTCGGGCGCTACCCGGGACCACCTTCCGCCTCGCCTGGCAGCAGTGGCTGCGTCCCGCCTCCATCGGCTCGCTCACCGCCACGGCCACCGCCGGCATCATGGTGGACGATCGCTTCGTGCTGCCCGGGGGGACCTTCGAGCGCACCAAGGCGCAGTTCGAGTGGGAGGCGGGCAGGGGCCTGCTCCTGACGGCTTATGCGGACAAACAGGAAATCGACAACCTGTACTCGCCGTTGATCGGCGTCCTCAACAACCGACCCGACTCGTCCAACCTCGAGCGCCTGCGCAACCGTTCGTTCAACAACCTGGCCACGCTGGACATCCTCGAGGGATATCCGGACCTCTCCAGGGGCGAGCTGCGCGAGGCGGGCGTTGCGGCGAACTACATCGTCAATCGCTACCTGTCGCTCTTCGCGGAAGGCGCGTGGGCGGACAGCGAGAACACGCTCGCGTACCCCGGCAAGTCCTTCGCGTACCTGCCCGACAAGCGGGCGGCGCTGGGGGCGACGTTCTTCTCCGACGGCCGGTGGTCGGTCGGCGCGAAGGCCATCTACCGCGGCGACCGCTACAAGGACGAGGCCAACACGGCCGCCAACCTGCTCAAGGCGGAGTGGGACGGCGCGGTGCAGGTCTATTGGGAGACGCGCGACAAACGCTGGTCCGTGGAGTTGCTCGTTTCGCGCATCGGGGCCAAGAGTGCGGACGAGTCCGTCGGGCTGGCGGTCATCGGGCGGTTCTAGGCGCTTTTTCGGTAAAACGCGGGCTACAGCCCGACTTCGGAGTCCCTCGCCATGACGTCCTTGCGCGCCCTGCTTGCCGCCATCGCCGTTGCCTGCGGACTTCCCGGAATGCCGGTGGCGGCGCACGACAAGCTCGGCGCCAACCTCAACTTCATCGGCGACTTCCGGCGCAACCACGAGTTCGTCGATGTCGTGAAGCAGTCGCGGCGATTCCTGAAGATCGGGCAGTTCGACGACCAGCAGGCGGCGAATCTTGCGCCCATCGGCGCGGACGGCTGGCCGACGACGGATTTTCGCGTCTTCGCCATGGCGGCACAGCAGAACACGACCGGGCTATCCGGGACGTACAAGATCGTCTTCAATGGCCAGGCCACGCTCTCCACGAGCGGCGGCGGCGCCGGGACGATCTCGAACCAGGTGTTCAGTGCATCGACCAATACGACGACCGCCGATCTCGCCTTCCCCGCCGGTGCGGAGAACTTCATGGTCGACTTCTCTTCGACCGGCGGGACGGTGAAGAACGTCCGCATCCTGCGTCCCGGCTACGACCCGGGTACGGCGCCGCTACTGCACACGCCGTGGCAGGACCATGCCAAGCGCTTCCCGGTGATCCGCTTTCTCGACTGGACGCGCACCAACGGCAACCGGGCAGTCACCTGGGCGGACCGGACCACGCCCGAGAAACTGCGTACCGAGGCGCTCATCGCGCAGTGGGAGACGGTGATCGATGCGGCCAACTCGCTCAACCGCGATCCCTGGATCAACGTGCCTGTGCAGGCCAACGACGAATACGTCACCAACCTCGCGACGCTATTCCGCGACCGGTTGAACGCCAACCTGAACGTCTACGTCGAGTACGGCAACGAGTTGTGGAACTTCAGCATCCGCGACGTGGACATGGACACGATCAACGGTGGCACGGCGTTCAATGGCGCCACCATCAATCGTGACCTTGCGTCGGCGTCCGCTGCGGGCTCGCCATTGCGTTTTGGAGGGGAAAGCAACGCGACCACGCTCGGCTATCGCCGCGTGGCCCTGCGGTTGAAGGAGATCAGCGACATCTTCAAGACGGTGTGGGGTGCATCCGCCATCAACACCCGCGTGCGGCCCATCCTCGCGGGGCAGATGGCCAACAGCTTCATCGTCACCGAAGGACTGCGCCTGGTCGACGAGGGGCTGAACATCCGCCCGGACACGGTCTTCTACGGGATCAGCGGCGCCCCCTACATCTTCGCCGCCGCCGTGCCGGACGGGAACGCGGACGAGACGCCGGGCATGACGGTGCAGCAGATCCTCGACGGCATCAACGCCGGCGTGGCGAATGCCTCCGCGGAGAACGCCTATCAGTACCTGACGCATGCCGGGCTTGGCGCGTGGTATGGGTTGAAGGTCGTGGCCTACGAGGCGGGCTTCGACAACTTCGGCGGCGAGAACGTGGCCAACAAGCGGCTGGCGAACCTCGATCCGGCGATTCGGGAATCCTGCAAGAATCTCATCAACACCTGGCACAGCTTCGGTTTCGAGCACATCCTGTGGTTCAACGCCGGGGCGGACAGCTACAACACCTCTTTCGGCATGTGGCCGCTCGTGGAGGACATGGGCAACCAGGCCACGCCCAAGAACCAGTGCATGGACGACATCCTGGCTGCGGCGCTGCCCGCGGTGACCGTGGGAACGGCTGTGCTGGGGGCGCCCGTGGCCGGTGGCAACTTCCGCGGAAGCTCCACGCCCACGGCGGCGGTGTCGGGGCTCGCGTCGCCCTTCGGCTTCCCGGGCTACGTCGAGTACCTCCTGCGCGCGGCCGCGGCCGGCACCTACAGCCTGGTATTCAACGGCAGCGCCCCCGCGACCGAATCCTTTCGCCTGAAGCTCAATAACGCGACTGTCGCCTCCAACGTGTCCCTGCCGGTGGCAACCGGCAATTCGTCGGCCATCACCGTGACGCTGCGCAAAGGCCTCAATGCGATGCGCCTCGAACGCAACGGCAGCGGGTCATCGTGGAGCATCAACAACTTCTCCTTCACGGTGATCGAGCTTGCGGCGTCGCTGACGGCCAGCCCCGCGAGTCTCGACTTTGGCGGCCAGTCGATGCGCACGACGGCGCCAACGCAAACGGTGACGCTCGCGAACTCCGGCGGCGGGTCGGTCACGGTGAGTTCCATCACCGCGTCCACGCACTTCGCCGTAGCGCACAACTGCGCATCGGTCGCTGCCGGTGGTTCCTGCACCGCGACGGTGTCATTCACGCCGACCGCGGAGGGCTCCCTCAGCGGTACGCTCACGATCGTCAGCAGTGCGGGAACGCAGACCGTGCCGGTTGCCGGAACCGGCGAGAAGTCGCTGGTGACGCACTACTACCGGTCGATCCTGCGGCGCGCACCGGACGCCGGCGGCAAGGCTTTCTGGAACGCGGAGGCGGCCCGGGTGCAGGCGCTCGGCGTAAACGTCAACGAAGTCTGGTTTGCCCTGTCCGGCTCCTTCTTCGCGAGCGGCGAGTACCTGGCCTTCAACCGCGACAACACGGGCTACGCCACGGATCTCTTCAATACCTTCTTCAACAGGGCGCCAGACGCCCCTGGGCTCGCGTTCTGGAAGGGCGAGCTCGACCAGGGAATGCCGCGGGAAGTGGTGCTGGCCTCGTTCATGTTCTCGACGGAGTTCGCCAACTTCACGCAGGCGATCTTCGGCGCCACGGCCACGCGCAAGGAAGCCGACACCGTGGTCGACTTCTATCGCGGGCTGCTGGGCGCGCTTCCGGACGACGGCGGCTTCACCTTCTGGCTCGGCCAGTTCCGCACGGCGCAGTGCCAGGGCGGGGCGGCGGTCAACTCGCGCATCGAGACGATCTCCAGCGCCTTTGCCACCAGCCCGGAATACGCCAACCGCGGGCGCGGCAACGCGCAGTACGTGGGCGATCTGTACAACGCATTCATGAGGCGCGGCGCGCCGGGCGACCTGGCGGGAGTCAATTTCTGGATCGGCCAGATAGCGAGCGGGGCGATGAGCCGCGAGACGGTGCGCCAGGCGTTCGTGGCAAGCGGCGAGTTTCAGTCTCGCGTGGCCGCCATCATCGCGCAGGGGTGCCTGCCGTAACGAACCCGGTTCGTGAACCGGGTTCATGAACCGGGTTCACGAACACGAACCTCGTCAGAGCGCCGCTAGCATCCGCGATTCGATGATGGTGTTGGCATAGCGCTCTTCGTAGCGCTTGCGCCCCAGCGTGCCGAGCCATTCCCGCTCCCGTGGCTCGCGCAGCAAGCGCTGGATTGCCAGGGCGAAGCGCCGGGGATCGCGCTCCTCCCACACGATGCCTGCCTCGCCGACCGTCTCGGGAACCGCGGTCGTGCCGAGCGCGACGACCGGTACTCCGAAAGCCATCGCCTCGACGATGGGGACGCAGAAGCCTTCATGCTCGGAGGTGCTCACGAACACGGACGCCTCCGCGTAGCGCTCCGCCAGCGCCGCGGCGGTTACCTCGCCATGGAAGCTCACGTGCGCTTCGAGCCGGAACTCGCGCACCATCAGTTCCAGCATGCGCAGGTAGGCGAGGAGGCGATGGTCGGGCTTGCCGACGATGTCGAGGATGGCGGGCGTGCCCAGCTCGTGCACGAGGTAATGCAGCACGCGCAGCAGGAACGGATGTCCCTTGGACTGGACCACGCGGCCGACGGTGAGTAGCCGCGGCATATCCCGGGCTGCAGGCTGCGCGGGACGCAATGCCAGGAGTTCGTCGGTCTCGTGGAACGGCGGCAGCACCAGGCTGCGCGTTCCCGGGGCGAGGAAAGGAGCGATCTCCTGCAGGTTGTAGGAGGAATCGGCCCAGACCTGCTCCCAGCCGATGCGGGCGACTTCCGGCATCTCGTGGCGCCCGGCGCGTGTCGCTTCCGCCAGTTCGTCGGACCACATCGAGAACAGCTCGGGCGGGGTGATGTTGTGGAACTTGAGGATGCGGCGGCACTGCAGCGCGGCGACCGCATCCTGGACGTCCCGGCGGCCGGTGGAGAAGTGGAAGATCGCGAGGTCGTCGGGGGCGCGAGCGAAACTGGCGAGTTCAGCGATAGGCAGGGCCGGCTCGCGCCCGCTCTGGCCGGAAACGGCGAAAACACGGGCGTCCCAGCCCCGCGCCCGCAGTATCCGGGCGCCGTGAAACACGTCGTTGCAGACCGCGTCTCGGTCCACGAAAAACGGGGTTATGATGGCGGCCCGACGACGCTGTTCCGGCACTTCTTGCGCTCCCAGTGCCGGTATCATCCGGCATCGCAGTCCTCATCGAGCCGACCAAGAACACGAAGGATGAAAACGCCCCCATGTCGACGACTCTCTTCCGGCGCCTGAGGCGCCCTGCAGCCACCCTCGTCCTCGCCGCAGCCTCGGTGCTGGCCGGTCTTCCCGCCGCCGCGCAGACCGCGTTCACCACGGGCGGTGTCGAGGTGCGGGCCTTCCTGGCCCGAAGCAGCACGACCGTCTATGCCGCGGCTTACGGTGGTGGCCTGTACAAGTCCACCGACTCCGGCGCCACGTGGACACGCATCGACATGCCCGCCAACGAACGCTATCTCACTTCCGTCGCCGGCAACTCCGCATCTTACATGGTCGTCGGAGCGGAAGAGGGCCTGCTCAGGAGCGCCGACGGGACCACGTTCACGCGCACCATGCACGAGCCGATCGCGGCCGTGGCGGTGGCGCCCGGCACCTCGAATGTCGTCCTCGCGGGGATCAAGGGAGTGGGCGTCATTCGCAGCACGGACGCAGGCGTCACCTTCTCGCCGGCGACCAATACGGCGCTGGACAGCCTGGACGTCGTCGCGCTCGCGTTCGACCCGAGCAATGCCAATGTGGCCTATGTCTCGACGCGGCCGGATGGTGCCGGCGCCCGCGGAGGTGTCTTCAAGTCGAGCGACGGCGGGGCCACCTGGAGCGCGTTGGCCGCACCTGCCAGCAAGTACGTGACTTCGCTGGCGGTCGACACCTCCGGCAACCTGTACGCCAGCGTGCTGCGCCCGAGCGATGGCGGTGGCGACATCTACCGGCTGGCCGGGGGTTCCGGATCCTGGAGCAGCGGAACCAGCGACCCATTCGGCGCAGTGTCCCTCCATCGGGACGCCAACGATGGCGCGACCATGTGGGCAGGTTCCCGCTACCTCGGCCTGCGCAAGGGGAGCGGGACCTCGTTCCCCTATACCTTCACCGGCGACGCCAATCCCAACCTCTTCTACACGGCGATCAATGCCGTCGCTACATTCCCCGGCAATTCGGCGATCGTCCTGAAGGCCATCAAGGGGGCCGGCGTCTGGCGTTCCACCACCGACCTGGCGCAGCGCACCTGGACGCGTGTCAGCTTCCCCGGCGCCGATCGCGTCCTTTCCGCGACGGGCGTGGCCGGTTCGTCGTCGACGATCCTCGCGGGTTTGCATGCGGGCGGCGTGTGGCGCTCGACCAACGGCGGCACTTCCTTCAGCCCGCCCACGGTCACCGCGAGCCAGGCCGACTTCGCCTTTGCCGGCGGGGCAACGTCGGTCGCGCCCTTCGTATCGATCTGGGAGTTGTCCGCGAGCTCGTCCAACGCCAACGTGATCTACGCGGCGGCCGGGGGCGTCGGGATGTTCTACAGCAACGACAATCCGGGGCTGTTCCGCTTCAACGGCACCTCCTGGGGCGGCGTGGGCAACAACGTGCCATCGGGCGCGCCGTGGAACGGCAACCTCGAAAGCGGGATTGCGCTGAATGTCCAGCAGGTCTACGGCGTGGCCGTGAACACTTCCAACGACCAGGTCGCCTACACGAGCTACCTCACGCCTGGCGGCGTCTTCACGCGCAGCGGCACCAACTGGACGCAGGTCGTGCCTCCGGGCGTGACGCCGCAGGTTCGCTCCGTCGTCCTGGCCGCGTCCAGCTCCAGCAAGCAGCTGGCGTTGCCGTTCGACGACAAGGCGACCCTTTCCACCAACGGCGGCGCGAGCTACACGCAGATCACCGCCTCGCAGACCGGCTTCGAGCGCCTGCGTTTCTTTTCCGCAGCCGAGAATCCGACCAACAGCCAGCAGTGGATCGGCGGCACCAACAAGGGGCTGTTCCGCACCTCGGATGGCGGCACGAGCTGGAACCGGGTCTCGGCCGGGTCGATATTCAAGCAGTACGCCATCACGGCGGTCGGCTTCCGGTCCGGCACGGCATTCGCCGGCGACTGGGACGGCAACCGCTACTGCTCGACGGATGGGGGTGCCACCTGGAAATCGGCGGGCACCAAGCTGCGTGCGGGAATCAACGCCATCAGGACCATCGGCAGCTCCCTCTACTACCTGACCGACGGCGCGGGCTACTTCCGCGAAGACGGCACCTGCGCGTGAGAACAGCCATGAAAAACATTTCGCGCCTCCTTGCCCTCTGCGTCGCGCTCCTCTGCGCCCCGTTCGCCCACGCCGGCAGCCTCGGCACCGAGAAGATCATCTCGACCGACCCCAGCATGGGGTCGCAGTTCCCCGAGGTGGCCTACTACAACGGCATCGTCCATGTCGTCTGGGAGGGCTATGCGCCCGGCGTGCAGGCGGACGTCTTCTACTCGCGCAGCACCGACAACGGGGTGACCTTCAGCGTCCCCGTGAACCTCTCGGCCAGCGCCACGGCCGCCTACGGCAGTTTCCGGCCGCAAGTGACGGCGGGAGCGAACGGCGTGTTCGTCGGCTGGAACTCGGAAGACACGAACGCGGGAGGCACGGGGGAGGTCTATGTCGCCCGCAGCACCAACAGCGGGCAGACGTTCGCAGCGGCTGCGATCGTGGCCGGAACCCAGAACGACGGTCGCTATGCGCGCATCACGCAGCTCTTCACCGACTCCGGCGGGCGGGTGCATCTCGCCTACTACGAGAACAAGGACACGAACGGCGTGGCGGGGATGATCCATCACCGCATGAACTGCACGGGCGCCGCCTGGAGCACGGACGTTGCCGTGACGAACAAGACCATCGACGGCGACGTCGACAACGAGCAACCGCGCATCAGCGAGGCGGGGGGCAAGCTGCAGATCGTCTTCCGCAGCTCGCGCAACGGCAATCCGCAGGGAGGCTGGCCGCCTTACTCGATCCAGATGCAGACGGGAACGGTCGACACGGGCACCTGCACCACGGCGTGGTCGTACCCGGCCCGGCGCATCGGCGGCGGAATCCCGTTCACCTACGCGAGCACGTACCGGCCCGAGGCGGCAGGGGACGCGAGCGGCAACGTCCACGTGGCCTACTGGGACAACACCGCCGGCGCGAACGTCTACTACCGTCGCGGCAACACGTCTGCAGGCATCCTGGGCGCGCCGCAGAAGATGTCCAGCTTCACGGTGGACCATCTCGAGCCGGGCGGCATTTCGAGCACCGCGGCACAGGTCTATGGCGGCTTCCAGGTGCCGCCAGCTCTGGCGACAAATGGCACGAGCGCCTACATCGCCTACCAGAAGCACCAGCAGGTGTCGCAGGTGACGGTCGAGAACGGCCCCATCTACCTGCGCGAGAGCGCGGACAACGGGACGACCTGGGGCATCGAGCAGGCCATTTCGTCGTTCGGGACGGCCACCACGCCACGCATCGCGATCGGCGGCACCGGCAACAAGAACGTCGCCATCGTCTACTCCGACATGCGCAGCAGCACCACGGCGCGGGTCGCCCTGCGCATGTACAACGCGGAAGGGGCGTCCTTCGAACAGAACGTCGCCTCCGTCGTGACGAGCTACTACCAGACGATCCTCGGCCGCGCGCCGGACGCCGCGGGACTCGCCTTCTGGACGGCCGAGGCTACCCGGGTGGTGGGGTTGGGAGCGGATGTGAAGGAGGTGTTCTACGCGATGGCGATGCAGTTCTTCGCCAGCAGCGAGTACGTCGGCCGCAACACCAACGACACGCAATACCTGACGGATCTCTACATGACCTTCTTCGCCCGCAGCCCGGACGCCGCCGGCCTCGCTTACTGGCAGGGGGAACTCAACGCGGCGCAGTCGCGCAGCGCGCTGCTCAACAGCTTCCTGTTCTCCACGGAGTACTCCACCTTCATGGCGTCCCTCTTCGGCACGACCAGCGTGCGCCCGGAAGTGAACATGACCATGGATCTCTACCGGGGCACGTACGGGCGGTTGCCGGACTCCGACGGCTTCAACGGCTGGCTGGGAGTCATTCGCCAGGCGCAGTGCCAAGGGGCGACCCAGGTTTCGACCACGCTGAACACGGTACTGGGAGCCTTCTTCAACAGCGTCGAGTACGCGGCGCGTGCGCGCAACGACCGGGACTTCATGGGCGACGTCTACAACGCCTACATGCGGCGTGGTCCTGGCGGCGACACGGGCTTCAGCTTCTGGGTCGGCCAGGTTCCCACGAGAGGGCGCGATGGCGTGCGGGCGGAGTTCGTTCCCAGCGCGGAGTTCCAGGCACGCGTCAGCGCTATCATCGCCGCAGGCTGCCTCCCCTAGGTTCGGTACCTGGTACCAGTCGTCAGACGAGCTGGCGCGCGGTGATGGCCTGGTAGAGGCGGTCGCCGAGCCGCCACCAGTCGAAGTCGGTTTCGACCAGCGTGCGGGCGGCGGTGGTCATGCGGCCGATCTCGGGCCCGGCCGACAGGACGGTACGGATCGCGGATTCGAAGCCTTCGATGGGCGCGACGAGCAGGTGCCGTCCCGCCTCGGCTCCGGTGCCGCGGATCCCGATCTCCGTCGACACGACGGGCGTGCCGGCCGCGAAGTAGTCGAGCAGCTTGAGATTGGTGCCGCCGCCATAGAGCATCGGGTTCAACGCCACGTCGGCCGCCTCGAGCCAGACGTTGCGCGCCTCTTCAGACACCACGCCCACCAGCCAGACGTTCTCCGGCAGCGGACGGTGCAGGAAGGCGTCGGCCGCATTGCCGACCAGCGCGAAGGCGACGTCGGGCATGCGCGCGGCAAGCGTGAACAGGTGCTCGGCAGCCTCGAGGTTCGGTCGATGCCCGCTCGCAAGGAACAGGGCCACCTTGCGGTCTCCGAGGCGCAGCCTGCGCTTCAGGCGGCCGCGCACTTCCGGCGCGACGAAGGCGATCCCCTGCGTATCGGTGCCGTTGGGAATCACGATCGTGTTTGCGGCCGGCCCGCCGTATTGTGCGAGCAGCCCGCGCGCGTCGTCCTCGCAGGTGGCGAACACGAGCGCGGCGTCGCGGCAACAGTGGCGCTCGGCATCCTCGACCAGCGACAGCAGGCGCTCCCGCTCCCCGGAAGCCGGCAGCATCATCCGCTTTAGCGCGTGCTCGCAGTTCTGCGATTCGTGCAGGAAGGGTCCGGAATACCCGGTTTCGCGCAGCGCCGCCAGCATGTAGGGGTGCGCCAGGACCGCGGCCCTGGACCCCGCCAGCGAGTTCTCGAGGACGGTGAGGTAGTCCGGCGTGAGCGCGATGTTCTCGAGCGCGGTGATGTCGTAGACCGGCACGTGGGCGTGCACCTGCGCGGCACGGTCGGCCTCCTCGTGGGCCTTGGTGCGCGCGACACGCAACTCGCGGTAGCCCTCCGCCACCTCGATGACATCGTCGCCTTCCTCGCGCAACCCGAGGGTCACGAGGTCGATGTCGACGTGACGGGCGAGCGTGTGGTACAGCCAGTGGATGCGGTAGCGCCCGCCATTGACCGGCGGATGGATGCCGTAGGCGTTGAGCACCGTGAGCCGCGGGCGCGCGGGGCGCTTGCGGACAGGGGCCGGATTCTTGGTGCCTTCCCCCAGCAGGGTCGCGAACAACGATTTCCAGTTGATCTGTCCGGCCCGCTCCCGGCCGCGCCGGCCGAGCTCCCGCGCCCAGTCGCGCTCGGCATGGATGCGCTGGAATGCGGCGGCGAGCGAATCGGCGTCGGGTCGCGCCACGATGCCGGTCTCCCCATCCCGTACCAGTTCCAGCGGCCCGCCCGCGTCGTCCGTCGTGATGACGGGCTTGCCCGCCAGCATCGCTTCCAGCGTGATGTAGCCGAAGTCCTCGTCCGCCGGCACGAAAGGCACGGCGATGGCGCGCGCGTAGAGCTCGATCAGCTCGTCGTCGCGGACGAAGCCCACGAACTCGAAGCGCGGGTCTCCTGCCGCCCGCTCGCGCAGCATCGCCTCTTCGTCGCCGGTGCCCGCGATCTTGAACGGCAGCGGGATATCCGTCTTGCGGTAGGCGTCGATGAGGAGGTCGATGCGCTTGGAGGGATAGAAGCGGCTGACCGTGAAGAAGTACTCCTCGCCTGCATCGTGGAAGCCGGTCTTGTTGGTCGGGTGGTACACGACCGAGACACTCGCTCCCGCCGGAAAGTAGTCCGGGCGGCGCTTGACCGTGTTGGCGATTGCCGCATAGCGCCGGATGCCCGACGGATCGAGGCCGATGCCGTCGAGGAAGTGGATGACGGCACGGCCGACGGGTCCGGGATGCCTGGCGAGTTCGGGACGTGCCGACGGCAGGGCCGCCAGGGCGCGAAAGCGTTCGAAGAACTCGGGAAGGGCGGCGCGTTGTCCGCGGTGGCGTTCGATGAATGCAAGGAGGTCGAGAATCTGCCGGTCGCTTCCGCGGTAGCCGATTCCGCCCAGCGCGGCGGTCGGGTACCAGTCGTAGAAGCCGCGGCAGCGATGCTGCAGGTAGACGGTGTGGTCGGGGTGCGTGACCATCCACGCCGGGTACTTCGTGCTGATGACCGCGTCGAAACCCGAAAGATCGAGCCGGGTGAACGCCTCGTAGCCCGCCACCAGGTCCGCGAGCGACGTCTCCTTCACCGGGATCTTGATCAGGTCCGCGACGTGGTCCGTCTCCCGGTTGAGGTGGTCGAGCATGCCCCACCACAGGCCTTCCGCGCCTCCGACCAGGAAAGGGTTGGGCGACGGGGCGACGATCGCGATGCGCATCGGGTATGCGTCAGTCGCGTGCTTCGAGCACCACGCGCAGGGCGTCGATGCGCATCGCCACCTGCTCGTTCGACTGGGCGGTGTAGGCGACGAGCGCCTCGAGGCGGGTGGCGACGTGGTGCTCGAACGCGCGCTGATGGCGCTGCTGCCGGTGCACGCCGAGGAGTGCCGCGATCCACGCGAACAGGGTGCCCGCGATCGGCACCTTCTTGGCCGCGGCGATGAGGTAACGCAGTCGCAGTCCGCCCACGGCGACGCCGCGCTGGCGGCCCTCCGCCGAATAGGCGATGCGCCCGACGACGAAGGCCTTCTCCTCGCCGCGCGCGAGCGACAGCAGCGAGTGCGAGAGTCCGTCCGGATCCGGGCCACGCCCGAGCAGCGTCGCGTAGCAGGTGTCCACGAGATCGCGGCCGTGCAGGTCGGAAAAATAGCGGAACGTGAGCGGTTGCGGCGCCGGGGAAGCAGCGGCGCGCACGCCGGGCGGCGGCGCCATGCCCTGCCCGAGGTAGGACTTGACCGCATCCAGGGTGAAGCCGTCGCGGGCCGCCTTGCGCGTGAGCGCCTCGGCTTCGATCATCGCCTTCAGTTCGACCAGCGTCATCAGTGTGCTCCCCGTTCCAGCAACGTCGTTGCGGTGCGTTCCCACGTGAGGTCCAGCTTGCGATAACGCTCGAGTCCGGCTGCCCCGAGGTCGCGAGCCTGCCCCCTGTTCCCGGCAAGCGCGTCGATTCGTTCGGCGATGGCCCGCGGATCGGGCGCCACGACGGCGCCGGTCGCGCCATCCGCGACGAACTCCAGCGTGCCGCCCGAATCGCCGCAGGTGATCACGGGCTTGCCCGACGCCATCGCCTCGAGCGTGATGTAGCCATAGTCCTCGTCCTGCGGGCCGAAGAACACGGCGAGGCAGTTCGCGTACCAGGCGGTGAGGACCTCCTGCGGGAGGCGCGCACTCAACAGAACCCTGTCCTTCAGGCCGTAATCCTCGATCAGCTTCGCGTACTCGGCGTAGGCGCCGCCATCGCCACCGATCACCGCTTTCACGTCGCTCTTCACATGCCGCATCGCCTCGATGAGGAGCCACTGCCGCTTGGTCTTCTCCAGCCGGCTCGGGGCGAAGACGTAGTTCTCCTGGCGTCCGCAGTAGAAGCCCATGTCGATCGGCAGCGGCGAGTAGAGCGCCGGGGCCTTCACGCCGTTGTTGTCCTCGAGCCGCTTCGCCACGCGCTTCGAGAGCGTCCACAGCCGGCTTGCGCCGGAGAGCGAGGCGCGGTCGGCTTCGACCAGCCGCTGGCGCAGCGCGGCCACGTCCTGCGCATTGCCGCCGGCAAGCGTCTGCTCGTAGAATTCATAGTACTGGCGCAGCTGGTGCAGGAGCCACACCCGTTTGTCCGGATGCTGGACCAGGTAGGCCGGGAAGCGCAGCGCCACCACCACATCGGGCGAGGCGATCCACCTTCCGATATCCTCACCGAGGCTGAAGTCGATGACGCGCC
>CAZOIB010000192.1:0-13096 GCA_964579785.1 uncultured Lysobacter sp.
GAATTCAAGGGCGACAACCGGGGGGTCGCCGGCGTGGGACTGCCCGGCTCGCCGGCAACTGCCTGATTCCCCGAAAAAATCCGGCGCCCGGCTCAGGCCGGGGACGTCACTTGCGCGAGCCGCCGACGAGCCAGTTCACCACGGTGGTGATCAGGCTGTAGAGGATGGAACCGATGAGCGCCGCGAGGAAACCCTGTACCGCGAAGCCCTGGATGATCTCGGCCACGAGCCAGAAGAGAAGGGCGTTGATCACGAAGAGGAACAGGCCGAGGGTCAGGATCGTCACCGGGAAGGTGAGGATGACGAGGATCGGCCGGACCAGCGCGTTCACCAGGCCGAGCACGAGCGCCGCCACGGCGGCGGCGAAGAAGCTCTCGATCCGGACGCCAGGATAGATGTAGGCGACGGCGAGGAGTGCCAGCGCGCTCAGGAGCCAGCGCAGGAGCAGGGAGGTCATCGGTTGTCCGCTTTCGCTAGTTGGTTGCGCCCAGTGCCCGTGCCCGCGCCGTTTGCGCCTGGCCCTCGGCGACGGCGGCTCCGGAGTCCCATTCCGTCCCGGCCCACCCGGCGAGGTTTTCCAGGGCGATCCGGGTAAGCGCCTCCACGAACGCGGGCGACTCGTTGGTGGTGGGGATGTAGTGGTATTCCTTGCCTCCAGCCGCCTTGAAAGCGTCGCGGCCCTCCATCGCGATTTCCTCAAGCGTCTCCAGGCAATCGGCGGCGAAACCGGGACAGATCACGTCGACGCGTCCCGTGCCCTGGCGCCCGAGTTCCTCCAGCGTCTCGCCGGTGTAGGGCTTGAGCCACTCCGCGCGCCCGAAGCGCGACTGGAAGGTGACCAGGGTGCGCTCGTCGTTCCAGCCCAGTTCCGTGGCGATGAGGCGCGCGCTCTTGCGGCACTCGCAGTGATACGGATCGCCCCGGTCGAGCGAGAAGCGGGGCAGCCCGTGGAAGCTCATCACGAGGCGCTCGGGGCGCCCGTTCCTCATCCAGTAGGCGTTCACGGCGCCGGCGATCGCCTTCACGTAGGCGGGATGGTCGTGGAAATTGCGCACGGTGCGGATCGCCGGGACGTTGCGCACGCGCGCCAGGACGTCCGCCACGGCGTCGATGGCGGAGCCGGTCGTGCTCGCCGCGTACTGCGGGTAGAGCGGGAAGACGAGGATGCGGTCGCAGCCCTTCGCCTTCAGCTCCGCGATGGCGCCGGCGATGGACGGCTGGCCATAGCGGCAGGCGCCGGCGACCGCGAGGGGCGAGGCGACCCTTTCCCCGAGGTAGCCGCGCAGCAGCTGGACCTGCCGCTCGAGGTGCACGCGCAGCGGCGAGCCCTCCGCGGTCCAGACGGCGGCGTACTTGGCCGCGCTCTTCGCCGGGCGCACGACGAGGATGACGCCGTTCAGGATCAGCCACCAGACGGCGCGCGGAATTTCGACGACGCGCGGGTCCCAGAGGAACTCGCGCAGGTAGCGGCGCACCGCCGCGGCCGTCGGCGCGTCCGGCGTGCCGAGGTTGACCAGCAGGACGCCCGCGCGGGCGGGCGTGCCGTGCGTGTACGGCGGTTCCGGGAGATAGGCCATTCAGTGCTGCGAAAGCGCGGAGGAGATGAGCCTCGCGGTCACGTCGACGATGGGGATGACGCGCTCGTAGGCCATGCGCGTCGGGCCGATCACGCCGACGGTGCCGACGACCTGGCCGTCGACTTCGTAGGGAGCGGTCACGATGGAGCACTCGTCCAGGGGGACGAGGCTGGAGTCGCCGCCGATGAAGATCTTCACGCCGTCGGCGTGCTCGCTCTCGTCCAGGAGCACCAGCAGCTGCGCCTTCCTCTCGAACAGGTCGAAGAGCTTGCGCAGCCGCGCCCGGTCCGAGGAGAGATCCTCCATCTCGAGCAGGTTCCTTTCGCCGGACAGGACGACGCCGTCGGCGGGCTCGCGCAGCGCCTCGCCGCCGGTCTCGATCGCCGCCCGCATCAGTGCGGAAATGTCGTTGTGCAGGTCGAGCAGCTCCCCGCGCACGCGGTTCGTGATCGACCCGAAGTCGAGGCCGGCGTAGTGCTGGTTGATCGCGTTCGCGGCTTCCACGAGCTGCGCCGGGCTGTAGGCACGCTCGGTCACGAGCACGCGGTTCTGCACCTCGCCGTCGGAAGAGACGATGATGAGCAGCACGCGCTTCTCGGAGAGGTGGAGGAACTCGACGTGCCGCAACGTCGTGCGCCGCCGCGGGGAGATCACGACGCCGGCGAAATGCGTGAGATCGGAGAGGAGCTGGGAAGCGGCCGCCACCACCCGGTGCGGGTCGTCGGGCAGGAGGCTCTCCTCGATCTGGGCGCGCTCGACTTCCTCCAGCGGACGCACCGTGAGCAGCGTGTCCACGAAGAAGCGGTAGCCCTTGGGAGTGGGCACGCGCCCCGACGAGGTGTGCGGGCTGGCGACGAAGCCCATCTCCTCGAGGTCCGCCATGACGTTGCGGATGGTGGCCGGGGACAGCTCCAGGCTGGATGCGCGCGCCAGCACCCGCGAGCCCACCGGTTGGCCGTCGGCGATGTAGCGTTCGACGAGAACCTTGAGGAGCGCCTGGGCGCGATCGTTGAGCATGGGGACATTGTACGAAAAATCGCGGCCCGCGGAGCCGGGGTTTCGCCTTTGAGCCGCTGGGACGCTGTGCTTTAATGGCGCCCATGCCCCCGCCTTTCAAGACCGTGGCCGTCATCGGCAAGAGCGACGCCGCGATCCTCCCGGAAAAACTCGACCAGGTGGTGGCTGTCCTGCGCGCGCGCGGCATGGCGGTGCTCATGGACACGCGCACGGCCGAGGCCTCGCACACGCCCCCGGACGAGGCGGTCGCGCTTGAGGACCTGCCGGCGCGCGCGGACCTCGCCGTCGTCGTGGGGGGGGACGGCACGCTGCTCTCCTGCGCGCGCCTCATGGCGGCGCACGAAGTGCCGCTCATCGGCGTGAACCTCGGGCGGCTCGGCTTCCTCACCGACATTCCCGCCGACAAGGTCGCGGAAACGCTCTCCGGCGTGCTCGACGGCGACTTCGTGCGCGAGGAGCGGCTGATGCTCTCCGCCCGTGTGCTGCGCGCGGGCCAAGTGATCTTCGAGACGCACGCGATGAACGACATCGTCGTGAGCCGCGGCGGCACCGGCAGCATGATCGAGTTCGCCGTGCACGTGGACGGCGAGTTCATCTACAGCCTGCGCGCCGACGGCATCATCGCCGCCTCGCCCACCGGATCCACCGCCTATGCGCTCTCCGCGGGCGGCCCGATCCTGCATCCGGGGCTCGCGGCCGTGGCCCTGGTGCCCATCTCCCCGCACACGCTGTCCAACCGGCCGGTGGCGATCCACAGTTCCTCGCGGGTGGACATCATCCTCATCCGCGGTCCGGGCGCGCGCGCCAATTTCGACGTGCAGTCCCATGTCGAGCTGCTGGCGAACGACGTCGTCGGCATCGCGGCGGCCCACAAGCCGGCGATACTTTTGCATCCGCGCGGCTACCGGTACTTCGCCATGCTGCGCGACAAGATGCGCTGGAACGAGCGCACGACCTGACGGCGCGGGCCCAACCCATGCTGCGCGCTCTCGCCCTCCGTGATTTCGTGATCGTCGCTTCCCTCGACCTCGAGTTCGCGGGCGGCTTCACCGCGCTCACCGGCGAGACCGGCGCCGGGAAATCCATCCTCGTGGACGCGCTGGGCCTCGCGCTGGGCGCGCGCGCGGATGCGGGCGTGGTGCGTCCCGGTGCCGAGCGGGCGGACATCGCCGCCGAGTTCGACGTGACGGGACTCGAGGCGGCGCGCTCCTGGCTCGCCGCCAACGACCTGGAGGATGGCGACGGCGATACCTGCCTCGTGCGGCGCACGATCGACCGTGCCGGACGTTCGCGCGGTTTCGTGAACGGCCGGCCGGCCACCGCGGCGCAGCTGCGCGAGCTGGGCGAAAGCCTCGTGGATGTCCACGGCCAGCACGAGCACCAGTGGCTGGCGCAGCGCGACTACCAGCGCCGCCTACTCGATGCCTACGCGCAGGCGCAGGAGGAGGGACGTGCCGTGGCCGAGCGACATGGCCTCTGGCGGCGGGCCGCGGAAGCGCGCCGGGCGCGCGAACAGGCCCGGGAGGCTTCCGTGCGCGAGCGCGAGTTCCTGCGCGACGAGATCCGCGACCTCGAGGCGCTGGCATTCAGCCCGGAGGCCTGGGCCGAGGAAGTCGCGGAGCAGCGCCGGCTTGCCCACGCGCAGGAGCTGATCCTGCACGCGCGGGCCGCGCTCGAGGCGACGGACGAATCCGAGCCCAGTGCGACCGGGCTCCTCGCGGCGGCCGTTTCCCGGCTCGCGCAGGCGGCGCTCGTCGATCCCGGACTCGCCGAGGTCGAGCGCGATCTCGAGTCCGCGGCGGCCCACGCGGCGGAAGCGGCGCACGGCCTGCGCCACTACCTGCAGCGCATCGAGCCCGATCCGTCGCGCCTGGAGGCGCTGGATCGGAGGCTGCGCGCCGTCCACGATGCCGCCCGGCGCCTGCGCGTCGACCCTGCCGGGCTGACCGAGGCGCTGGCCACGCGCCGCACCCGCCTGGAGGAACTCGGGGGCGACGAGAGCCTCGACGTGCTGCGCGAACGCGAACGCGCCGCGGAAGCTGCCTATCGCGAAGCGGCGCGCGCACTCTCCGCCAAGCGGCGCGACGGGGCGCGCCGGCTCGCCGAGGAGGTGACCCGCCGCCTGCAGGGACTCGCCATGGAAGGCGGCCGTCTCGAGGTGCGGCTCGAGCCCTTGGCGGAAGCCGCGTCGCACGGACTCGAAAGCGTGGAATTCCAGGTCGCCGCGCATGCCGGGCAGGCCTGCGGACCGGTCGGCAAGATCGCCTCGGGAGGCGAATTGTCGCGCCTCGCGCTCGCGATCCAGGTCCTGATGGGCGGGCGTGCCGGCATCCCGACGCTGGTGTTCGACGAGGTCGACGCCGGCATCGGCGGGCGGGTCGCCGAGATCGTTGGGTCCCTGCTCGCGGAGCTGTCGCGGCACCACCAGGTGCTTTGCGTCACCCACCTTCCCCAGGTGGCTGCGCGTGCCCGGCACCAGTTCCGCGTGGCCAAGGAGGCGCAGGCTCGCGGTACCGTGGCGACCGTGGCTGTCCTCGACGTGGCCGGCCGGGTCGAGGAAATCGCGCGCATGCTGGGCGGCGTGCGCATCACCGCGACGACCCGGCTGCACGCCGAGGAAATGCTGGGGCAGGCAAAGGCGCCGGCAGCGGCCGCCAAGGGCGACAGGACGAGGGCAGCCAGCCGTTCCCGCTGAGGCGGGAACCCGTACACCGAGGAGGGCGCATGGAAGTTGTTCCGGGCAAGACTGCGCTGGTCCTCGCGGGGGGAGGCGCCCGGGCCGCCTACCAGGTGGGCGTGCTCCAGGCGCTCAAGGAAATGCTCCCGGACCCCGCGGTCAATCCGTTTCCGATCATCGCGGGCACGTCGGCGGGGGCGGTCAATGCCGGGGCGCTCGCCTGCTACGCGGACGATTTCGGCAAGGCGGTGGACAACCTGCTGGACGTCTGGCGCAATTTCGAGCCGCACCACGTCTATCGCGCGGACATCGCCGGCGTGTCCGCGAACAGCCTGCGCTGGCTGGCCGGGTTCTTCTTCGGCGCGTTCCTGCGCGACAGGCGCATTTCGCTCCTCGACAACCGGCCGCTGGCGGCGCTGCTCGCGCGCAAGATCGAGTTCGCCCGCATCGAGCAGAACATCGCCGCGGGGGCGCTGGACGCGCTGGCCATCACCTGCTCCGGCTACACCTCGGGGCAGTGCGTGAGCTTCTTCGAGGGCGCGCCCGCGCTGTCGCCGTGGAGGCGCTCGCAGCGCGTGGGCATCCGCACGCGCATCCAGGTCGAGCACCTGATGGCCTCCAGCGCCATCCCCTTCCTCTTCCCCGCGCACAAGCTCCACCGCGAGTTCTTCGGCGACGGCTCGATGCGCCAGGTCGCGCCGGTGAGCCCCGCCCTGCACCTGGGAGCCGACCGCGTGGTGGTGGTGGGCACCGCGCGCATCCGCAACGACGATCCCGAGCGCATGCGCGGCGATACCTACCCGACGCTCGCGCAGGTGGCCGGACACGTGATGAACTCGATCTTCCTCGACAGCCTCGCCGTCGACATCGAGCGCCTGGAGCGCATCAACCGCACGATCAGCGCCGTGCCGGGCGAGCGGCTGCGCCAGCTGGGCCTCACCCTGCACCATGTGGACGTGCTGGTGATGACCCCGTCCGAGCCGCTTGACGCGATCGCCGTCCGCCACGTGCGCAGCCTACCGTGGCCCATCCGCTTCCTGCTGCGCAGCGTGGGCGCGATGCGCCGCGGCGGCGCCAACCTCGCGAGCTACCTGCTGTTCGAGCAGGGCTACTGCCGCGAATTGATCGCGCTCGGCTACCACGACACGATGAAGCGCCGCGACGAGGTCGAGGCCTTCCTCGGCGGCGCCATGTGTCCGGTGCCCGGCGCCTACGCGCGCACCGTGAAGTTCTTCGTGCCGCAGGAAGCCGTCCCGGGCCCGGGAGAAAAGTGATGGCGAGACCGACGCCCCACGTACGCGGCGAGTACCGCCACGCCCGCGAGATCACGACGCGCTGGATGGACAACGACGCCTACGGGCACGTGAACAACGTCGTCTACTACGCCTATTTCGACACGATCGTGAACGACTGGCTGATCCGCCGCGGCCTGCTCGACGTGGAAAAGGGTGCGGTGATCGGCCTGGTCGTCGAGACGGGCTGCCACTATTTCGAGCCGCTCACCTATCCGGAGACGGTGACCGCCGCGATGCGCGTCGCCCACCTCGGCAACTCGAGCGTGCGCTACGAGATCGCGCTCTTCGGCGAAGGCCGCGACGCGGCCGCGGCGCAGGGACACTTCGTGCACGTGTACGTCGACCGCGCCACGCGCCGCCCGACGGCGCTGCCGCAGGCCTGGCGTGCCGCGCTCGCCACGCTCCTGTCCGGGGAGTCGGCCCGGTAGGACGCGGGGCGAGGCTCAGGCGAGGAGGATCGGGCTCGCGTAGCGCGCGGCGAGCCAATGCGAGATCGCCGCGACCTCCTCGGTGCAAACCGAGTGCGGCATCGGGTAGGTGTGCCATTCCGGCGCGAGGCCGCGCGCGGCAAGCGCGGCGCGCGACGACTCGGCGAGTGCCAGCGGAACGACCGGGTCCTCGGTGCCGTGCGCCATGAACACCGGCACGCGATCGTTGGCGTCCGCGGACTCGCGCTCCAGCGTCTCCCCGAGAGGCAGGTAGGTGGAGAGGGCGAGGATGCCCGCCAGCGCCTCGGTGTGCCTCAAGCCGGTGTGCAGCGCGATCGCCCCGCCCTGCGAAAAGCCCGCCAGGACGATGCGCCCCGCCGCGATGCCGCGCGATTTCTCGCGGGCGACGAAGGCTTCCACCTGCGCCTGCGACTGCCGGATGCCGGTCTCGTCGGGAAGGCGGCCGATGTCGGCCATCGCGATGTCGTACCAGGCGCGCATCGCGTAGCCGTTGTTGATGGTGACGGGCCGCACCGGCGCGTGGGGAAAGATGAAACGCAGCTCCAGGTCCTCGGGCAGGGCGAGCTCGCGCACGATCGGCACGAAGTCCCAGCCGTCGGCGCCCAGGCCGTGCAGCCAGATCACCGTGCCCTGGGGAGCGGCGCCGTTGGCGAGTTCGATGTGGGGAAGCAGTTCCATTTCAGGGCCTCGCGGGACGGATGGCGGATTTGGGACGGAAGGCCTTGACGATCTCCTCGCGCGTCTCGAGGTAGGGCCCGCCGATGAGGTCGATGCAGTAGGGGACTGCCGCGAATATCCCCGCCACGCGGGGAGGGCCGTCGCCGTCGCGTGCGCCCTCGAGCGTCTCGCGGATCGACTTCGGCTGGCCGGGCAGGTTGATGATCAGCGCCTGCCCGCGCACCACGGCGACCTGGCGGGATAGGATCGCGGTGGGCACGAACTCGAGGCCGATGCGCCGCATCTGTTCCCCGAAGCCGGGCATTTCCCGGTCCGCGACGGCGAGCGTGGCTTCCGGCGTGAGGTCGCGAGGCGCGGGCCCGGTTCCGCCGGTCGTCACGACGAGGTGGCATCCGGCCTGGTCCACGAGCTCGACGAGGGTGGCCTCGATCGTCGCGCGCTCGTCGGGAATGAGGCGTCGTTCAAAGCGGATCGGGTTCACGAGCGCACCGGTCAGCCACGCCTCGAGAGCGGGAATGCCCTCGTCGCGGTAGACGCCCCGGGAGGCGCGGTCGCTCGTGGCGACGAGGCCGATGGTGACGGGATCGTGCGCGCTCATGGCTGGCGCCCGGCGTGTTCCTGCATGATCGTGTTGATCAGGCGGAATAGCTCTCGATAGCGCTTCGGGGGCGCCTCGGCACGGCGCTCCTCGGTCGCCGCGGCGGCGAGGACAAGCAGGCGCTTCGCATCGGCCTCCGGGTAGTCTTGCGCGAACCGCTCTGCGGCGGCCGGGTCGGCCATGATGTCGGTGCGCCAGCGCTCGGCGCGGTGGAAGAGGGCGGTCTGCTGGTGCGAGGGCGCGTGCAGCGCCTCGAGTTGCGCGGCGATGGGTTCGGCATCCAGTGCGCGCATCACCCGGCCGATGTACTGCATCTGGCGGCGGATCGCCTCGTGCTTGGTCATGCTGCGGCAGGCGAGCACGGCCTGGCGCAGCTCGTCGGGGAGATCGAGGCGCGCAAGCTGGTCCTCCTGCAGGCGCGTGAGGGCCGCGCCGAGATCCTGCAGGTCTCGCGCCTGCCTTTTGCGGCGGGTTTTGCTGATAAGATTCTCGTCGCTCATTTGTCCATCGTTGCCGGTTGCGCGCGTCGTGCCCGCCGAAGTTTAGAGGTTTTGGCGGTGCCGCGGGCGACCCCCTCCCGCGCCTACAGACCCCGCCCCATGCCCGATACCCCTGCCGCCACGGCGCTCCCCCTCGATCGTCCTGCCCTCGAAGCTGCAGTCCTGCGGGCGCTGGAACTGGCGCGCGCCCGCGGCGCGAGCGATGCGGAGGCCGAATCGTCCGCCTCGGTGGGGCAGTCGGTCACGGTTCGCCTGGGCGAAGTGGAGACGGTCGAGTACAACCGCGACAAGGCGCTTTCGCTCACCGTGTACTTCGGGCAACGGCGCGGCAATGCCAGCTCCTCGGATCTCTCGGCCGACTCCATCGCCAGGACGGTGGAGGCTGCGTGCGCGATCGCCCGCCACACGGCTCCCGACGATGCCGCGGGCCTGCCCGACTCCGGGCGGCTCTATCGCGGCGTGGCGCCCGGCCTCGACCTCTTCCATCCCTGGAACCTGCCGGTGGAGGCCGCGATCGCCGTGGCGCGGGAGACCGAAGCCGCCGCGCGCGCCGTCGATGCCCGCATCACCAACTCGGAAGGCGCCACCGTGTCGTCGTGGGATGCGGACTTCGTCTTCGCCAACACGCGCGGCTTCGTCGGCGGGTTTCCCTCTTCGCGGGCGAGCATCGGCTGCGGCGTGCTCGCCGCCGAGGGCGAGGCGATGCAGCGCGACTACTGGTATTCGGCGGAGCGGAATCCGGCGCGGCTGGAGTCCGCGGTGGACGTCGGCCGGCGCGCCGGCGAACGCGCCGTGCGGCGCCTGGGCGCGCGCCGCGTCGCCACCGCCGAGGTGCCGGTCCTCTTCGAGGCCAACGTCGCCGGCTCGCTCCTCGGCCACTTCGTCTCGGCTGCCAGCGGCTCGAGCCTCTACCGCCGTTCCTCGTTCCTGATCGATGCCGCGGGCACGCCGGTCTTCTCCGCGCTCGTGAACCTCGACGAGGAGCCGCACCTGCCGGCAGCCATGGCGAGCGGCTGGTTCGACGGCGAGGGAGTCGCGACGAGTGCGCGCCGCGTCGTCGACGCAGGAGTCCTCGGCGGCTACTTCCTGTCCAGCTATTCGGCACGCAAGCTCGGCCTCGAGACGACCGGGAACGCCGGCGGGTGCCACAACCTGATCCTGCAGCCCGGCGCGGACGATTTCGCCGCGCTCCTGCGCCGGATGGGAAGCGGCCTGCTGGTGACGGAACTGATGGGGCAGGGCGTGAACCCGGTCACGGGCGACTATTCGCGGGGAGCGGTCGGCTTCTGGGTCGAGGACGGCGAAATCCGCTATCCCGTCGAGGAAGTCACCGTGGCGGGGAACCTGCGCGACATGTACCGCGGCATCGTGGCGATCGGCAACGATGTCCTGGTGCGCGGGTCGCGCTCGACCGGCTCCATCCTGGTGGAGCGCATGACGGTTGCCGGAAACTGAGTCTAGGGAGGAAGACATGCGACGCAGAAAATTCCTGAACCAGGCGGGCGCCGGCATGGCCGGCATCCTGGCCGCGGGTGCCGCACCCGCCTTCGCGCAGGGGGCAGGCGAAATCAAGTGGCGCCTCGCCTCCAGCTTCCCGAAGAGCCTCGACACGCTCTACGGGGCGGCGGATGCCTTCTCGAAGCGGATCGCCGCCGCGACAGGTGGCAAATTCCAGATCCAGGTCTTTGCCGCCGGCGAAGTCGTCCCGGGCCTGCAGGTGGCCGATGCGGTGCAGAACGGCACGGTGCAGATGGGCCACACCGCCCCTTACTACTACGTGGGGAAGGATCCGACCTTCGCCTTCGGCACGGCGGTGCCGTTCGGCCTCAACGCGCGCCAGATCAATGCATGGTGGTACGCGGGCGGCGGCGAGGCCCTGATGAACGAGTTCTTCCGGGACTTCGGCATGCACGTCTTCCTCGGCGGCAATACCGGCGCGCAGATGGGTGGCTGGTATCGCAAGGAGATCAAGTCCGTGGCCGACCTGAAGGGCCTGAAGCTGCGCACGGCCGGCATGGCGGGAGACGTGCTTTCGCGGCTGGGCGTGGTGCCGCAGCAGATCGGCGCGGGCGAGGTCTATGCGGCGCTGGAGAAGGGCACGATCGACGGGGCGGAGTTCGTCGGACCCTACGACGACGAGAAGCTGGGGCTCGCGAAGGTCGCCAGATACTATTACTACCCCGGCTGGTGGGAAGGCGGGGCGGCACTTGCGTTCATGGTGAACGCCAAGGCCTGGGAAGGACTGCCCAGGGAGTGCCAGGCGATCCTCGAGGCCGCCTCCCACGAGGCCAACACGCTGATGCTCGCCCGCTACGATGCGGGCAATCCCATCGCGCTCAAGCGCCTGGTCGCGAGCGGCGCCCAGTTGCGGGCGTTTCCGCGGCCGGTCCTGGAGGCGGGCTACAAGGCATCGATGGAAATGTTCGCCGAGATCTCGGGGAAGAATCCCCGGTTCAGGAAGGTGTTCGAGCACATGTCGAAGTTCCTCGAGGACCAGGTGCTGTGGTTCCGCGTGGCGGAGAGCGCCTTCGACAACTTCATGGTGACCGGGCGCAAGTCCGCGCCGGCGAAGTCCGACGCCGGGAAAAAGTAGGGCCTCCGCCGGCTACTTGCGCTCCAGCAGGCGCTGCAGTTCCTCGTCGGCGGCAGGGGATTCCCTGCGTTCGGCCTCGGCCGGGATCTCGATCCTCACCTTGTCGAGGTCGATGCTCCCGGGCTGGTCCAGGAACATCGTGACCTGCTTCGGGAACGCGATCACGAGCGCCACGAGCACGAGCTGCAGCCCGACCCAGGGCAGCGCGCCCCAGTAGATGTCGGCGCTCTTCACCTCCTTCGGGGCGACGCCGCGCAGGTAGAAGAGGGCGAAGCCGAACGGCGGGTGCATGAACGAGGTCTGCAGGTTCACGCAGAGCATGACCCCGAACCAGATGAGGGCGGCGTCCTCGCCCACGACCGGCGCGAGGATCGTCTTCGCCACCGGTGCGAGGAGCGGGACGATGATGAAGACGATCTCGAAGAAGTCGAGGAAGAAGGCGAGAAAGAAGACGAACAGGTTCACGAACAGCAGGAACCCCCAGACACCGCCGGGCAGGTTGCCGAGCCAGTGCTCCAGCCACGGGCCGCCGTTCACGCCCTGGAACACGACCGAGAAGCACGTCGATCCTATGAGGATGAAGACCACCATCGACGTGATGCGCATGGTGGCCTCGAAGGCCTTCCGGATCAGCTCGCGCAGCGTGGCGATCATGGCTGCGCGCACGCATAGATAGGCGATCGCCGCATACAGGACGGCGATCGCCAGCTGGAAGGCGGTCGACTTGAAGGCGAGAATGCCGAGTATCGCCGCCCCGCCTCCCCCCGCCACGAGTGCCAGCAGGGCGCGCCGGCCGGAGGCGCCCAGTTCGCGGTGGCGCAGCGTCGCAATCACGATCGCGCCCACGCTGCCCATGGCCCCGCTCTCGGTGGGGGTGGCGAGTCCCAGGAGCAGCGTCCCCAGCACCAGGAAGATGAGCACTCCCGCCGGGACGATTCCCCACAGGCATTTCACGAGCAGGGCGCGGCCGTGCAGGAGGCGCTCCTCCTTCGGGATGGCCGGGAGCCAATCGGGCTTCACCAGCGTGAGCACGAACGTGTAGCCGAGGAAGAGGAGGATCTGCAGGAGCGAGGGTCCCCACGCCCCGAGGTACATGTCGCCCACGCTTTTGCCCAGCTGGTCGGCGAGCACCACCAGCACGAGCGAAGGCGGAACCAGCTGGGTGATCGTTCCCGATGCGGCGAGCACGCCGGTGGCGTACTTCATGTTGTAGTTGTGCCGGATCATCACCGGCAGCGAGATGAGCGCCATGGCGATCACCTGTGCGGCTACCGTGCCGGTGATCGCGCCGAGGATGAAGCCGACGAGGATGACCGAATAGCCGAGGCCGCCGCGCACCGGCCCGAAGAGCTGCCCCATCGCGTCGAGCATGTCCTCGGCGAGGCCGCATTTCTCGAGGATGGCCCCCATGAAGGTGAAGAACGGGATGGCGAGCAGCAGGTCGTTGGCGAGGATCGAGCCGAAGATGCGCTGGGGGATGGCCTGCAGGAATTCCGCCGGGAAGAAGCCCAGCTGCACGGAGACGAACCCGCAGGCAAGGCCGAGTGCCGCCAGCGTGAAGGCGACCGGGTAGCCGATGAGCATGAACACGACCAGGCCGCCGAACATCAGCGGCGGCATCCATTCCAGGGGAATCATTGCACCGGCCTGGCGTAGTGCGTGATGTAGCGCGCATCGCCGTGCAGGGCGGCCGCGCGCTTGATGATCTCCGA
>CAZOIB010000193.1:0-2768 GCA_964579785.1 uncultured Lysobacter sp.
GCCGTTCACGTTCACCTTGGCGGCATCGATGCCGATGTCCTTCATGGCCGCCATGGTGACCACGGCAAACGCTTCGTTGATCTCGTAGAGTTCGACGTCGGCGGCCTTCCAGCCCGCCTTGGCCAGCACCTTCTGGATGGCGCCGACGGGGGCGGTGGTGAACCACTCCGGCTCGTGGGCGTTGGAGGCTTGCGCGACCAGGCGTGCGAGCGGCTTGGCGCCGCGTTTCTTCGCCTCGGACTCGCTCATCATCACCAGCGCCGCCGCGCCGTCGGAGATCGACGAGGACGTGGCGGCGGTGACGAGTCCGTCCTTGTTGAAGGCGGGGCGCAGCGTGGTGATCTTCTCGATGTTCACGGTGAACGGCGTCTCGTCGTCCTTCACCACCTCGTCGCCCTTGCGCCCGGAGACCGTCACCGGGGCGATCTCGTCGGCGAAAAGTCCCGTCTTCGATGCGTTGACGGCGCGCACGGTCGATTCCTTGGCGAACGCGTCCATCTGCTCGCGCGTGAAGCCGTACTTTTCCGCCGTCTTGTCGGCGAAATTCCCCATGGGCTTGCCGTCGTAGGCATTCTCCAGCCCGTCGAAGGCCATGTGGTCGAGCACCTTCTGGTGGCCGTAGCGGTAGCCGGCGCGCGCCTTGGGCAGCAGGTGCGGGGCATTGGTCATCGACTCCATGCCGCCGGCGACCACGATGGTCGCATCGCCGGAGCCGATCTCGTCCGCGGCCAGCATCGCCGCCTTCATGGCCGAGCCGCACATCTTGTTGATGGTGGTGCAGGGCGTGGCCTTGTCGAGGCCGGCGCCGAGGGCGGCCTGCCGCGCCGGCGCCTGCCCCTGGCCGGCGGGGAGCACGCAGCCCATGATGAGGTCGTCGACCTCCGCAGGGCCGACCCCGGCCTGTTCCAGCGCCGCCTTGATGGCGACGGCGCCAAGCTGGTGGGCGGCGAGCGAATTGAACTTGCCCTGCATGGCGCCGATGGGGGTGCGCTTGGCGCCGACGATGACGATCGATTCCGACATGCGTGCTTCCTTCCTTTGCAGTTTTCCGTATCGGGGGAGGCGTGTTACAGGCGTTCGAAGATCGCGGCAATGCCCTGGCCGCCGCCGATGCACATGGTGACGAGTCCGTAGCGGCCGCCCGTGCGCTGCAGCTCGTAGAGGCACTTCACGGTGAGGATCGCGCCCGTGGCGCCGATGGGGTGCCCAAGGGCAACGGCGCCGCCGTTCGGGTTCACCTTGGCCGGGTCGAGGCCCAGCTGCTTCGTGACCGTCATGGCCTGCACGGCGAAGGCCTCATTGGACTCGATCACGTCCATGTCGGCGGGCTTGAGGCCGGCCTTCTGGAACACCTTCTGCACGGCGGGAATCGGGCCTTCGCCCATGATGTGCGGCTCGACGCCGGCGTGGGCATAGGCCACGAGGCGGCCGAGAGGCTTGATGCCGGCCTTGGCGGCAGCGCCAGCTTCCATCAGGACCACGGCGGCGCCCGCGTCGTTGATGCCCGAGGCGTTGCCGGCGGTGACCGAGCCGTCCTTCTTGAATGCGGGACGCAGCTTCGCGAGGTCCTCGGGCTTCACGTCCTTGCGCACGTGCTCGTCGGTATCGAACATGACGGGGCCCTTCTTGCTCTTCAACTCGACCGGCACGATTTGCGACTTGAAATGGCCGGCCGCGATGGCGGCCGCCGCGCGGCGGTGCGACTCGACCGAGAAGGCATCCTGCTCCTCGCGCGTGAAGCCGTGCTTGGCGGCGAGGTTCTCGGCCGTGATGCCCATGTGGCCGGTGCCGAAGGGATCGGTCAACGCGCCGACCATCGCGTCGATGATCTGCCCGTCGCCCATGCGCTGTCCCCAGCGTCCGGTGGGCAGGAAGTAGGCGGCGCGGCTCATGCTCTCGACGCCGGCGCCGATGGCGACATCCACGTCGCCCAGCAGGATGTGCTGCGAGGCGGAAACGATCGCCTGCAGGCCGGAGCCGCACAGGCGGTTCACGGTGAGGCAGGGTGTGCCCACGGGGATGCCGCCTTCGACGGCCGCCACGCGCGAGATGTACATGTCGCGCGCTTCGCCGTGCACGACGTTGCCCAGCACCACGTGCCCGACAGTGGCGGGGTCGATCTTCGCGCGCGCCACCGCTTCCTGGATGACGATCGAACCGAGCTTCGTCGCCGGGACGTCCTTCAGGGACGAGCCATAGTCGCCGATCGCGGTTCGCGCTCCGGAAACCACCACCACTTCACGTGCAGCCATTTCGTCATCTCCCTCGAGTTGCGGTTGGCGTTACAGGCTTTCTTCGAACAGTTCCCGCCCGATCAGCATGCGGCGGATCTCGTTGGTTCCGGCCCCGATGTCGTAGAGCTTGGCGTCGCGCAGCAGGCGTCCCGCCGGGAATTCGTTGATGTAGCCGTTGCCGCCCAGGGCCTGGATCGCCTCGAGCGCAACCTGTACCGCGTTCTCGGAGGCGAGCAGCAGGCAGGCGGCGGCATCCTTGCGCGCGGCGCGGCCGCGGCCCTGGTCCAGTTCCGCGGCGACGCGATAGCTGAACGCGCGCGTCGACTGGAGCTTCACGTACATGTCGGCGAGCTTGCCCTGCATGAGTTCGAACGTGCCGATGGGCGCGCCGAACTGCCGGCGCTCGTGCACGTAGGGGATGACCAGGTCCATCGCGGCCTGCCTGATCCCGAGCGGGCCGCCGGAGAGCACGCAGCGCTCCGTGTCCAGCCCCTTCATGAGCACGCGCGAGCCGCCGTTCACCTCGCCCAGGAC
>CAZOIB010000194.1:0-2816 GCA_964579785.1 uncultured Lysobacter sp.
CCGCCGATTGCCGCCGATAAGACGATAAGAGTTTCACAGACGTGCGGCAGAGATTACTGCGACGAATGCACATCGTATCGACGCCCGACTCTGAATCATCGGCGGCAATCGGCGGGGCATCGGCGTTCATCGGCGTTTCCAAAGACTTTCCCATCCGTCAGCCCCTGCCCTTCGCCATCATCGCGATGAACTTGTCGAACAGGTACGACATCTCCCTCGGTCCCGGCGAGGCCTCCGGGTGGCCCTGGAAGCTGAAGGCGGGGCGGTCGGTGCGCTCGATGCCCTGCAGCGACCCGTCGAAGAGGGACTTGTGCGTGGTGCGCACGTTGGCCGGCAACGTGGCCTCGTCCACCGCGAAGCCGTGGTTCTGGCTGGTGATATAGACCCGTTTCGTGTCGAGGTCCTGCACCGGGTGGTTGGCGCCGTGGTGGCCGAACTTCATCTTCACCGTCCGCGCACCGCTGGCGAGCCCAAGGAGCTGGTGCCCCAGGCAGATGCCGAAAGTGGGCGTGCCGGAAGCGACGATCGCGCGGATCGCCTCGATCGCGTAGCTGCAGGGCTCGGGATCGCCGGGGCCGTTGGACAGGAAGACGCCATCGGGTTTCAGGGCCAGCGCTTCCGCCGCCGTGGCCTGTGCCGGCAGCACCGTGACATGGCAGCCACGCTCGGCCAGGTGGCGCAGGATGTTGTGCTTCACGCCGTAGTCGTAGGCCGCCACGTGGAAGCGCGGCGCCGCACCGGTACCGTAGCCGGTGCCGAGTGCCCAGAGCGAACCGTTCCACTCGTAGCGCGCCTTGCAGGTCACCGCCTTGGCGAGATCCTGGCCGGCCATGGATGGGGCGGCGCGCGCGCGCTCGAGCGCCGCCTTTTCCTCGGCCGCGCCGATGGCGCCGCCTGCCTTGCCGGTGACGATGCATCCGTTCTGCGCGCCCAGGCTGCGCAGGATGCGCGTGAGGCGCCGCGTGTCGATGTCCGCGATGGCCACGACGCCGTGGCGCGCGAGGAACGCGGGCAGCGTCTCCGACATGCGCCAGCTGGAGGCGAGCACAGGAAGGTCGCGGATCACGAGCCCCGCGGCAAAGACGCCCCGCGACTCGAAGTCCTCGGCGTTCGTGCCGGTATTGCCGATGTGCGGATAGGTAAGGGTGACCACCTGGCCGGCGTAGGAGGGGTCGGTCAGGATCTCCTGGTAGCCCGTCATGGCGGTGTTGAACACCACCTCCCCGACCGTGCGGCCGGGGGCGCCGATGGATGTCCCGCGAAAGACGGACCCGTCGGCGAGAACCAGGAGGGCGGGGGTCTTCTGCGACAAGGACGGCTCCGGAAAACGGGGGGAAACGACGGGCGCAAAAAAACGGGAGGAGCGTTTGCGTATCGCAGGCTCATCCCGCTTTCATTGGCCCGAAATCATAGCAAATTTGCGCCCTTCCTTCAACGAAGACGTGCCCGCGGGGGATAATTCCTCGATCCATGGAACTACTCCACGCGTTCGCCGGCATCGCGCTGCTCCTCGCCCTGGCCTGGGCCGTTTCGGAGGACCGCCGCGGCGTGCGCTGGCGGGTGGTCGCCTCGGGAATGGCGCTGACGGTGGCCCTCGCGGCCCTGCTCCTCGCGGTGCCGTGGCTGCGCGGGGCGGTCTTCTCCCTCAACCTCGGACTCGTGGCGCTGGAACGCTCCACCCAGGCCGGGGCGATGTTCGTGTTCGGCTACCTCGCCGGCGGCGCGCCACCCTATGCCGAAACCAATGCCCCGGCCGCATTCATCCTCGCGTTCCGTGCCCTGCCCCTGGTCCTCGTGGTGAGCGCCCTCTCGGCGCTTCTATTCCATTGGCGCGTCCTCCCCGTCGTGGTGAAGGCCTTCGCCTGGGTCCTCAACAAGTCCATGGGGCTCGGGGGCGCGGTCGGCGTCTCTTCGGCCGTCAACGTCTTCGTCGGGATGGTGGAAGCGCCGCTGGTCGTGAAGCCCTACCTCGCGCGCCTGTCGCGCTCGGAACTCTTCATGGTGATGGTGTGCGGCATGGCGACGATCGCCGGCACGGTGATGGCGCTCTACGGCGCGATCCTCGCGCCGGTGGTGCCGGATGCGATCGGCCACATCATCATCGCCTCGTTCGTGGCCACGCCCGCGGCCATCGTGATCGCGGCCCTGATGGTGCCGGGCGCGATGTCGCAGGAGGACGCGGTGGAGATCCCGCGCCAGGACGCGAGCGCGATGGACGCCATCACGCGCGGAACCGTGGAAGGGATGCAGCTCCTCATCCAGATCGTGGCGATGCTGGTCGTGCTGATCGCGCTCGTGCACCTGGCCAACGCGGCGCTGGCGCTGCTGCCCGCCGCCGCCGGCGCCCCACTCACGCTGCAGCGCATGCTGGGCTGGCTCTTCGCACCCCTCGCCTGGGCCGCGGGCCTGCCCTGGGCAGAGGCGCAGGCGGGCGGAGCGCTGCTGGGCACGAAGACGATCCTGAACGAGTTCGTGGCCTACATCGACCTCGCGAAGGTCCCGGCGGAAGCGCTGGGCGACCGGTCGCGGCTGCTGATGACCTACGCGCTGTGCGGGTTCGCCAACTTCGGCAGCCTCGGCATCCTCATCGGCGGGATGGGCGCGATGGTTCCCGAGCGGCGCGGCGAGATCGTGGCACTGGGGATGAAGTCGATTCTCGCCGGGACGCTCGCCACGTGCCTTACCGCGGCGGTGGTGGGGTTATTCGTGTAGGGGTGCGGCGGGGAGTGATGCGGGCGAAATTCTTTGGAAACGCCGATGAACGCCGATGCCCCGCCGATTGCCGCAGATGAAACCTGTCGTGGATATCACTTTTT
>CAZOIB010000195.1:0-9546 GCA_964579785.1 uncultured Lysobacter sp.
GTTCCTCGACCTCATCCAGGAAGGCAACATCGGCCTGATGAAGGCAGTGGACAAGTTCGAGTACCGCCGCGGCTACAAGTTCTCGACCTACGCCACGTGGTGGATCCGCCAGGCCATCACGCGCTCGATCGCCGACCAGGCCCGCACCATCCGCATTCCGGTGCACATGATCGAGACGATCAACAAGATGAACCGCATCTCGCGCCAGATCCTGCAGGAAACGGGCAGCGAGCCCGATCCGGCGACCCTCGCCGTCAAGATGGAGATGCCGGAGGAGAAGATCCGCAAGATCCTCAAGATCTCCAAGGAGCCGATCTCCATGGAGACGCCCATCGGGGACGACGACGACTCCCACCTCGGCGACTTCATCGAGGACCAGGCCGGCCTCGCCCCGTCGGACTCGGCGCTCTATGCGAGCCTGCGCGATGCGACCAAGGACGTGCTGGATTCCCTCACACCGCGCGAAGCCAAGGTCCTGCGCATGCGCTTCGGCATCGAGATGAACACCGACCACACGCTGGAAGAGGTCGGCAAGCAGTTCGACGTGACCCGGGAACGCATCCGCCAGATCGAGGCGAAGGCATTGCGCAAGCTGCGCCATCCCTCGCGCTCGGAAAAGCTGCGCAGCTTCCTCGAGGGCGAGGGCTGAGCGGCGCCTGTAACGGCTCGTGTAACTCGGGCCGCCATCCCGGTGCCCATTACAATGCCCGCGTAAAGCGGGCATTGTCGTTTCAGGCGGGCCTGTAGCTCAGACGGTTAGAGCAGGGGACTCATAATCCCTTGGTCGCTGGTTCGAATCCAGCCGGGCCCACCACCGCTTCGCTTTTTCCCCTTCTCCCCTGTTGCCAAATCCCCCGGCATGTCTCGTTTACGCCCGCACCGTTGATCCGCGTCAAAAGGACGGGTGGGGGGCGGGGGGTATCCTTCGCCCTAATCGCCGCCAACAGGGGTCCGTGGTGTCGAGCGGGATTCGAAAAAGAAGTGGTTCTGATCGAGCAGTCTTGATAAACGTGGCGCCCTCGAATCCGGGCGCATTTGGGAGGCAACATGCACCATCGTCTCGCGGCAAAGCTGGTCTCGGCCTGCGCACTGTCGCTCGCGTTCCTCTGGTCCGCTCCGGCAAGCGCCCAGGGTGTCGAACCGGTCTGCAACAAGTGCCATGAGGAGTCGCACGACTCCATCAAGACGACGCCGCACGGCATGAAGAACGATGCCGCCGGCACGGCGTGCCAGTCCTGCCACGGCGATGCCAGGGAACACGCCGCCGCGCGCGGCAAGAAACCCCTGGTCGGCGCGAAGCTCGGCAAGGGCGTGACGGCGGACCAGAAGGCCGCGGTCTGCCTGAGCTGCCACGCCGGCAACCGCCAGTTGAACTTCTGGGAGTCCGGCAAGCACGCCAAGAACGACGTCGCCTGCTCCGACTGCCACTCGATCCACGGCAAGACCAAGAACCCGAACCCGCAGCCCTACACCACGACGGCACGCCCGATCGAGGCCGACACTTGCGGTACCTGCCACAAGCAGGTGCGCAACGCCACGATGAAGCCCTCGCACCACCCGATCCTGGAAGGCAAGGTGAAGTGCTCCGACTGCCACAACCCCCACGGCGCGCTGACCCCGGCCATGGTGAAGCACGAGAGCGTGAACCAGCAGTGCTTCTCCTGCCACGCCGACAAGCGCGGCCCGTACATGTTCGGGCACCCGCCGGTGGAGGAGAACTGCCTGACCTGCCATACCCCCCACGGCTCCTCGCACAACAAGCTGCTGACCGAGAAGGTGCCGAACCTGTGCCAGGACTGCCACACGCAGGGCCGCCACCCGACCGCGTACTACGGCCAGAACCAGGCCTGGATCGGCGCCAACGGGCAGCCGGTGACCACGCCGAGCACGCGCTTCATCTCGCGCTCGTGCCTCAACTGCCACAACTCGATCCACGGTTCGAATGCACCGACGAACCGCGGTCGCTACCTGATCCGCTAAGGGGACGACGATCATGAACAAGAAGCTCATTTCCATCCTGATCGCGAACCTGTTCGTCGCGGCGCCGGCCTTCGCGCAGTCCGACGAGTTCAAGCTGCAGGGCACCGTCAGCCTCGGCGGCATCTACAACGACGAGGATGCCGTCGATGCGGCGAAGATGAACGACATCCGCGACCTGACCAACGGCGGGCTCTTCGGCTGGGACATCAAGGGCGGCAACAGCAAGTACTGGCTGAACTTCTTCGGCGAGAACATCGCCCGCGAGGACCAGTACATCGACCTGAAGGGCGGCATGTACGGCGCCTTCAAGTACCGCCTGTATTCGGACTCGCTCACGCGCAACCAGCTGTTCGGCGGCAAGACGCCTTATGCCGGTGCCGGTTCCTCCAACGTGACCGCCAGCGGCTTCCCGCTGCTCAACACGGCGACCTGGAACTCGGTCGACGTCGGCTACGACCGTCGCGACGACGGCGGCGCCTTCGAGTGGGGCACGGGCGCCTCGCCGTGGTTCTTCCGCGTCGATGGCAACCAGGTCACGCAGAGCGGCTCCAAGATCGGTGCAGCCTCCCAGGGCATGAGCCCCGGCAACGGCTACGTGGATCTCGCGTTCCCGACGGAGTACACGACCAAGAACTGGAGCGTGGAGGGCGGCTACAAGTCCAAGACGATGCTCATTACCGCGTCGTGGATGTCCAGCACGTTCGATACCGACAATACGAGCCTCGCCTGGACCAACGGCTTCTGGAGCAGCGGCACCGACAGGACCTACCTGGCGCACGGCAACGACTACTCGAAGCTCTCGCTCAACGCGACCTTCCGCCAGTTGCCGCTCAGTTCGACCTTCGCCGTGCGTTATACGAAGGACGAGCTGGAAAGCAATGTGCCGGTCGGCTCCACGGTGCTCGGCATCGCCAACGGCGCGCCTTCGGGCACGCTGGCTTCCCAGTTGCCCACGGGCGCCAATACCGCGGAATTCCAGGGCAAGGTGGACAACGAGACCTTCACCCTGGCGCTCGCCTCGACGCCGACGAAGGGACTCGACACGCGCCTCTACTGGAACGAGTTCAAGCGCGAGGACGACTCCACCCACATGCACTTCGAGAGCAGGCCCGTGACAGGTCCGGCAGCGCCCGCCCCCATCACCGTCTACTCGAACGAGCCGTATTCGTACGAGAAGTCGAACTACGGGATCGATGCGTTCTACCGCGTCAACAAGGCGAACCGCATCGGCATCGGCTATGACTACCTCGAGATGGACCGCAAGAACGAGCGCTTCGACTTCAACAAGTCGGAGGACAAGACCTGGTTCGTCGAGTGGAAGTCGACGATGGTCGAGAACGTGAACGCGCGGCTCAAGTACTCGAACCTCGATCGCTCGTCCGAGTTCAAGCTGGGCAGCGACGGTGTCAACGCCAACGACGTCGCCTACTGGAACCGTTTCCTGAAGGCGTTCGACGCGGCCAACCTCGACCAGGACAAGTGGAAGTTCACGCTCGACGCGACCCCGGCCGAGTTCCTCGACATCGGCCTCGAGTTCAACTACAAGGAGAACAAGTACAAGGACATGGTCCTCGGCCGCCTGTCGGACGACCGCCGCGAGATCTACGGCAGCGTGTCCTACGGCGATCCGGCCGTCGCCCGCTGGACGCTGTTCGGCGATTACGAGAAGGTGGAGTACGTGTCGAAGCACCGCGTCGTGGGAACCTCCACGGCCACCACGCCGCCCGGCCCGTACGACCCGAACATGCCCGACACCGCGTCCAACTACAACTGGCAGGGCACCAACAAGGACGCCAACTACGCCTACGGCCTGGCAGTCGACTGGCCGGCCAGCGAGAAGCTGATGGTCAAGGCTTCCTTCATGTACTACAAGACCGACGGCTCGCTCGACTTCGCCGCGCCCTCCGTCATCGCCGCGGCCAGCTACCCGCAGCCGGTGGGATCCTACGACGACTCGAAGCGCACCGCGTTCAACCTGAAGGGCGTGTATGCTTTCAGCAAGACCCTGAGCTTCACGGGGGGTTACGCGTACGAGAAATACGACTACAAGGACGCGCAGTACGACGGGTACCGCTACACCATCCCGGCTACCAACCGCGCTGACAGCTACCTGATGGGCTACAACATGAACCCGAACTACAAGGCCAACATCTTCTACGGCTGGGTGAGCTACAAGTTCTGACGTAGTCGCAAGCTGCACGATAGGCCGCGCCTCCCGGCGCGGCCTTTTCCTTTGGGACAGGCATTGGGGACGGTTCTCCGGAACCGTCCCCAATACCTGTCCCCGCTATGATGCGGGCATGGCCACCCCAGAGCCGATCCCCGGCCTGCGCAAGATTCCGGACAACATGCCGGCGCTGCTGCGTCCGCCGGGTGCCCTGCCGGGCGACGAGGTGCGCGAGCGGTTCTGGAACCTCGTCGCGATCATGGTCGTGGTCTCGGTGGCATTCGCCGCCCTCGGTTGGTGGTCCTACGGGCAGGTGCGGGATTCGCTGCGTGAACTGCGGGCCGCGGGCCTCGCGTCCCTCCTCGAATCGGAATCGGGCGCGCTGGCAATCTGGATCGACGAGAAGAAGCGTGCCGCCGAACGCTGGGCGAGGGCGGAGGAAGTACAGCGCGAGGCTGCGGCGCTCGTCAGCCTGGCGCAGCGCACAGCGGCCGCGTCGGCAGTCTGCGGTTCCGCCGCACGGCAACGGCTGCTCGCCCAGATCGCCCCCTTCGTCGCGCTCGAGGAAGCGGTCTCCGTCAACCTGATCGACCGCAGCGGGACGATCATCGCCGCCCTGCACGACGAGTACTGCGGCCTGACCGTCGCACGCGGGGAGTTCGCGAAGCGGCTCGAACCGGTGTTCGCCGGGCGGACCGTCTTCGTGCGCCCGTTCGACGAACGCGATCGCGTCGGGGTGCAGTCCAGGGTGCCGCACGACCGGCCTCTCGTGTGGGTGGAGACGCCGGTGCATGGCGAGGGTGGCGAGGTGATCGCGGCACTCGGCTTCGGGAGGATTGCCGAAGAGCGCTTCGGCACGCTCCTGTCGCTGAGCTCCGCGCAGTCCACCCGCGAGGCCTATGCCTTCGATGGGCGCGGCGTCATGCTCACGCAAAGCCGCTACCTGGGCGACCTCCGGCAAAGCGGGCAGCTCGGTGCCGAAGATTCCGGAATCCTGCGCGTTCCCGTGCGCGATCCCGGGGGCAACATCCTGGCGGGATTCCGGCCCACCCGGGCACGAGGCGAATGGCCGCTGACGCGTCTTGCGCAGGCGGCACTCGACGGGCATGCCGCAGGAGGCCCGTACGAGGGCACGATCCTCGAGCCCTATCGTGGCTACCGCGGCACGGAAGTCATCGGCGCCTGGCGCTGGCTGCGCGAGAAGGAGATGGTCATCGCCGTGGAAATCGACGCGGCCGAGGCCTATGCGCCGCTCAGGCACCTCGAGGTGGCCTTCGGCACCCTGCTCGGATTCTTCGGCGCCGCGATGCTGGCGGCGATCTCCTCCTCGCTGTGGGCAGTGCGCCTGAAGCTGCGCGAGGCGCGCCGCGTGGGACCGTACACGCTCGAACGCGAGCTGGGAGAAGGCGGCATCAGCCGCGTCTACCTCGCCAGGCACTCGCACCTGAAGCGTCCCGTCGCCGTGAAGATCCTGAAGACGGCGCTCGCCACCGACGAGATGGTGACGCGCTTCGAGCGCGAGGTGCAGCTCTGCAGCCGTCTCTCGCACCCCAATACCATCGAGATCTACGACTACGGGCGCACGCGCGAGGGCAGGTTCTACTACGCCATGGAATTCCTCGACGGGATCTCGCTCGAGGAGCTGGTGCAGAAGGAGGGACGGCTGCCGGTATCGCGCGCGGTGCACATCCTGCGGCAGGTGTGCGGCTCGCTCAAGGAGGCGCACGACCACGGCCTGGTGCACCGCGACGTGAAGCCGCACAACCTCATGCTGTGCCGCCACGGCGGGGAGTGCGACGTGGTGAAGGTGCTCGACTTCGGTCTGGTCAAGGAGCTCGAGAACAAGCACACGCGCGACATCACGCAGTTCGCGCGGGTGCTGGGCACGCCGCTCTACATGGCCCCGGAGCGGCTGCGCGACCCGGCCGATGCCGACGTGCGTGCCGACATCTACGCGCTCGGCGCGGTGGCGTTCTTCCTGCTCACGGGCCGGCGCGTCTTCGAGACGCAGAGCGACCACGACCTCGTCCACAAGGTCCTGAACGAGGCGGCGCCGGGGCTTGCCGCGAGCGGAGCCGAGGACGCGCCCCCGGTGCTCGAGGCACTCATCGCGCGTTGCCTGGCCAAGGAGCGCGAGGCGCGGCCCGCCTCCATCCTGGAAGTGGCCGCCGTGCTGGCTGAACTGACGCGGCAGCGTCCCTGGCGGGAAGAGGACGCGCGCGAGTGGTGGTCGCGCCGGGAAGCGCCGCCGGAATCCGCGTCAGGGTGAGGCGCACCAGGCCACGCCTTCCAGTGCCCAGCCGTGGCGCTGCATCTCGCGCCACGTCGAATCGCTGGTGGTGTAGCGGTGGTTCGAATCGTTGCGCGGAAAGCCCATGTTGTAGGCGCGCAGGACCTCGAGCGTGCCGTCGGGGCAGCGCCCCGTGGCCAGCTGCGGGAGGGCGTAGAACCCGACCCCCTCGTAGAACCAGCCCCCGGCGCGCTTCACGAAGTCGCACTCCTGCGGGCTCGCGGTGAAGAAATGCGAATTGGGTCCGCCCGCGGGCCTGCCGTAGAAACGGCAGACGGGCGTGACGGTGGAAAACGCATCCGGCGGGATCCGCGAGTAGCCCTTGAACGCGAGCCCCGTCAGGCTCCAGCCCGGCCCGGCGCCTCCCGCCAGGATCTGCTCGACCTCGACGCCGCTCGCCGCGATGAAGTAATGCCCGAGCGGCTCGCTGTAGAACTCGACCACCGGCGTCTCGTCCGGCCCGGGCGCAGCGGGCAGATGCACGTCGATGCGCAGCGCGTCCGCCGGGCCGCCGGTCACGCCCTGCATGCGGATCAGGCGCGCCATGGCCTGCCGATCCTCCGCCACGCCCAGGTAGGCGCGCAGGAAGGTCACCGTCCACGTCATCACGTCGTCGCGAAATTCGGGTTGGTACTCGTGCACGACGTCCGGCAGCTCGACCAGGTAGCGCGAGGCGGAGGAGCGGTTCAGGGCCTGCTCGACCATCTTGATGGGCGCGGTGGTGTCGGCCGTGCCGGAAATGGCGAGGTAGGGGCGCTGCATGTCGGTGGCGCCGTTCTGGTCATCGCAGAAGGAGGGCAGGACGGTCTGCCCCATGTACGGCACGAGGCCCACGGCGGCCTTGATGCGCGGATCGCGCACCGTTTCCCGGCACGCCAGGCCCAGGCTCGTCGTCAGCCGCGCGCCGAGGAGGTTTGCCATGGCCTGACCGCCCATGCTCGCGCCGAAGCCGCCGATGCGCCCGGGGTCGATTCCCGGGGCGAAGCCCGGGTGCGCGAGCATTACGTCGACCATGGCCTTGAGGGAAACCGGGCGCACGAGCTCCATCTCGACGAACTTGTCGAAGTCGCGCAAAAGATAGACGACATCGTTGATGTCCTCGAGGCGGATGCGCGAGAAGCGCGGGTCGCCGTGGAATACCGCCCCGACCATGAAGCCGTAAGACGCCAGATCCACCATGGCCTCAAGGAACCCAGGGCTTATCGGGCTGCCGCCGAGACCGTGCGAGAAGGCGAGAAAAGGCAAGCGCGCCGGGACGTCAGGGGGAGCGGGAGAAAGGAAGATCCCGAAGCCGGCGGAGTGTTCGGCGAGCCCGATCAGCTTCGGTTGCGCCCCGGCAGCCTGCATGCGGGGAACGCGGCCTCCGGTAGCCGGAAGTGTGTAATCGGGGTCCATGTTGTTCGAGGACGTGGGGTGGCAAACGAACGCCACATGCTCGACGGTGCCACCGGCATGCTGCGGGTAGAGCGCGCGGATGTCGGGAACCGGTGCGTCGAAGCGCACTGCCGTGCCGGGCGCCGTCAGGACCTGCGCGATGTAGCGCGGCTGGTCGTTGACCGGGCGGCCTTCCCAGTAGTCCTCGGCTCCAGCCCCGGATTGCGCGATGAATGCCGCGTTCTGCTCGATGTTGGAGCAGGCGACCTTGAACGGGCCCGGTGCAACAGGGGCCACGACGGTGTCGTGGTTGACCGCGCGGGCCTGGGAGGCGAGAAGGACCAGGACGGCCGCGGCCGCATGGTGGAGGTGCATTTTCATCGGAGTAGAATTCCCTGCAGGCATTTCAGGCTCACGGCTGGCCATGGACGACATCGCGACGCTGCGCCGCATCCTGCGCGACAACCGCACCGTAGCGGTGGTCGGGCTCTCCGCCAACTGGTACCGGCCCAGCTACTTCGCCGCGAAGTACCTGCAGGAGCACGGTTACCGCGTCATTCCGGTGAACCCCGCCTATGACAGCGTGCTGGGCGAAAAGTGCTACCCATCCCTGCGCGACATCCCGGAAAAGATCGATATCGTCGACTGTTTCCGCAAGAGCGCGGAGATTCCCGCGCTGGCCGCCGACGCCGCGGCGATCGGCGCGAAGGTGCTCTGGATGCAGCTGGGCGTGCTGAGCAGCGAGGCGCGGGGGATCGCCGAGGCAGCCGGACTTGAAGTGGTGGAGGACCGCTGCATGAAAATCGAGCACGGACGCCTCTACGGCGGTCTGGGCTGGGCCGGCGTCAACACGAAGGTGATCTCCGCGAAGCGCTCCGCCTGACCGCCGGCCGCGCCGCCGGCACGAACCGGCAGTAGAATCGCCTCCGTTCCCCGTTCCCCGAAAGTACGCCATGGAACCCTATCTCGTCTGGATCATCGCCGGCTTCATTCTCGTCATCGTGGAACTGCTCACCGGCACCTTTTACCTGCTGGTGCTGGGTGGTGGTGCCTTCGCGGGTGCGGCGGTCGCGGCGGCGGGCGGTGGCTACCTCCTGCAGGCCGTCGGCGCGGGCGCGGTCGCCCTGGCCGGTACCTGGTACGTGAACCGGTGGCATCGCACGCGCCAACCGGGCAGCGCAAAGGACAACTTCCTCGATCTCGGCCAGCCCGTGGTGCTCGAGTCGTGGGTCGACGCGGCGACCAGGACGGCGCGGGTCAACTACCGGGGATCCACCTGGGACGCGCGTGTCGCTCCCGGCTCCCTTCCCGAGCCGGGCGCAACTCTCATCATCAACAGGCAGGACGGCAGCACGCTCCTCGTGGGCGCGGCGCCGCCAACGAAGTAAGCATGCAGGTTACCGGGGAGGCCACCATGTTCTGGAAGTTGCTCGTCGCCGTATTCGTGTCGATCGCCGCCGCATTTCTCACCCAGAGCGTGGGCATCACGGTTGCCACGTTCCTCATCGCGGTGATCGTCGTGCTGATCATCGAGGGCATCCGCGTGGTGCCGCAGCAGCAGGCCTGGGTCATCGAGCGCCTGGGGAAATTCCACGAGGTCCTGCCCCCGGGGCTCAACGTGATCGTGCCGTTCATCGATCGCGTGGCCTACCGCCACTCGCTGAAGGAAGTGCCGCTCGACATCCCCGAGCAGGTCTGCATCACCAAGGACAACACGCAGCTCGCGGTGGACGGG
>CAZOIB010000196.1:0-4195 GCA_964579785.1 uncultured Lysobacter sp.
CCGCTCGGACTACTGGGTGGTCGGGCTGGACCCGGACTATCTCTGGGCGGTGGTGGGCAACCCGAACCGCAAGTACCTGTGGGTGCTATCGCGCACGCCGCAATTGCCGAAGGAGCAGCTCGACCGGGCACTGCAGGCGGCGGCAAGGCAAGGCTACGACCTCGCGCAACTGCGCTACACGCGCCACTGACCCGGGCCCGCTGCGGCTTCGGCCCGGCGCTCAGCTGCGGGACTTGGGATCCTGGTCGGAGGCGAGGAGCGCCTCGATCTCGCGCCGGCGCTCCGCATCGGGCGGTGCTGCGCCCTCGACGGCGGTGCGCCTTCTCCTGAGCATCACGAAGAGCGCCGCGAACCCGCCGACGATCAGCAGCCCGGGGGCCACCCAGAGGATGGCGGTGGCCGCATTGAGGGGCGGCTTGTAGAGCACGAAATCGCCATAGCGCTCGACCATGTAGGCGCGGATCTCGTCGTCCGACTTGCCGGCGGCGATCATGGCGCGGGTCTGCTGGCGCAGGTCGACGGCCAGCGGCGCGTTGGAATCGGCGATGGTCTGGTTCTGGCAGACGAGGCAGCGCAGCTCGTGCGAGATCGACTTCAGGCGCGCTTCCACCAGCGGGTCCGGGTTGGCGATCTCCGCGGATTGACTCCAGGCGGCGGTCGAGGTGCCGAACAGCAGCGCGAGTACGAGGGTCTTCATGCGTTGAGCTTCGCGAGGAGCGGCAGCAGCGTCTTTTCCAGGACTTCCGGGGTGATGGGGCCGATCTGCTTGTAGCGGATGATGCCCTGCTTGTCGATCACGAAGGTCTCCGGCGCGCCGTAGACGCCGTAGTCGATGCCGACCTTGCCCTCGAAGTCCCAGACGGAAAGCTGGTACGGATCGCCGTGCTGTTGCAGCCACTTCGTGGCTTCGGCACGCCCGTCCTTGTAGTTGAGGCCCACGATCGGGACGATGCCCTTGCGGCTCATGTCGTTCAGCACCGGGTGCTCGACGCGGCAGGACACGCACCACGACGCCCACACGTTGAGCAGCCACACCTTCCCCTTCATCTGCTCCGGCGAGAACGTGCCCTGCGGCTCGTGCAATTTCGCCAGCGTGAAGGCCGGCGCGGGCTTGCCGATGAAGGGCGAGGGAACCTGCCGCGGATCCTTCGTGAGCCCGATGGCGAGGAACACGCAAAGGACGACGAAGATCGCCAGCGGAACGATGAACTTGAGCGCCTTCATGTCCTGTCACTCGCCGCTGCGTCGCCGGCCACGGTCAGTCCCCGGGAGAAAGCGCACCCGCCGGAACGCGGGCCGACTTCGTCGCGAGGCGGTAGCGGCGGTCGGCGATGGCGAGGAAACCTCCCAGCGCCATCAGGAGGCACCCGCCCCAGATCCAGTCGACGAAGGGCTTGTGGTAGATGCGCACGCCCCAGGCGTTGCCTTCCACCTGCTCGCCGAGCGAGACGTAGAGGTCGCCCGCAATGCCCGCATCGATGTCCGCCTCGGTCATCGTCTGCCCGGAGGCGTGGTAGATGCGCTTCTCGGGATACATTTTCTGCAACAGTTCCGGAGAACCGGCGCGGCGCACCTCGAAGATGCCCTGCAGGGCCGCGTAGTTGGGGCCGGGCAGCTCGCGCGTGCCGGTGAACTTGAATTCGTAGCCGGCGATGGCGACCGTCTCGCCCGGCGCCATGCGCACGTCGCGCTCGGTCTCGAAGCCCTTGACCATGGCCACGCCGATGATGAAGACGGCCACGCCGACGTGGGCGAGTTGCATGCCGTACCAGGCCGCGGAGTTGGCGCGCAGCTTGGCGAGGACCCCCGCCTGCGGCGAGGCCTTGAGACGGCCGGCGAACTGCACCGCGGTGGCGAGGATCACCCAGAAGGCAAGGAAGAGGCCGAGGGCCACGAGGGCGGACCACTTGCCCTTGGCGAGCGGCACGATGATCGCGCAGGCGATCGCCACGCCCAGCGCCCACTTCAGGCGCGTGGCGAGGTCGGGCACGGTGGCCTTCTTCCAGCTCGCCAGCGGGCCGACCGCCATCAGGAACACCGCCGGCGCCATCAGCGGAAAGAACACCGCGTCGAAGTAGGGCGGGCCGACGGAGATCTTGCCGAGGTTCAGCGTGTCGAGGACGAGGGGGTAGAGGGTGCCCAGCAGCACCGCAGCCATGGCGATGGTGAGGAGCACGTTGTTGGAGAGCAGCAGCGACTCGCGCGAGACGCCGGAGAACTGCCCGCCGAGGCCCACGCGCGGGGCTCTCCAGGCGAAGAGCGCCAGCGAGCCGCCGACGACGATGGCGAGGAAGCCGAGGATGAAGACGCCGCGCCTGGGGTCGGTCGCGAAAGCGTGCACGGATGTGAGCACGCCCGAGCGCACGAGGAACGTGCCGAGCAGCGACAGCGAGAAGGCGAGAATCGCGAGCAGCACCGTCCAGCTCTTGAAGGCGCCGCGCTTCTCGGTCACCGCCAGCGAATGGATGAGGGCGGTGCCCACGAGCCACGGCATGAACGAGGCGTTCTCGACCGGGTCCCAGAACCACCAGCCGCCCCAGCCGAGCTCGTAATAGGCCCACCAGCTGCCCAGGGCGATGCCGACGGTGAGGAAGCCCCACGCCGCCGTGGTCCACGGGCGCGACCAGCGGGCCCAGGCGCTGTCGAGGCGCCCCTCGAGCAGCGCGGCGATGGCGAACGCGAAGGCGACCGCGAAACCCACGTAGCCCATGTAGAGCAGCGGCGGATGGATCACCATCCCCGGGTCCTGCAGCAGGGGGTTCAGGTCGCGGCCGTCCGCGGCCGGCGGCAGCAGGCGCTCGAACGGGTTGGACGTGGTGAGGATGAAGAGCAGGAAGCCGATCGAGATGAGCCCCATGACGCCGATCACGCGCGCGGCGATGCGCTCGGGCAGGTGGCGCGAAAGCAGGGCGACGGCCGCCGTCCAGCCGGCCAGCATGAGGGCCCAGAGCAGCATCGAGCCTTCGTGCGAACCCCACGAGGCCGCGAAGCGGTAGTGGACCGGCAGGCTCAGGTTGGAGTGCTGGGCGACGTTGGCGACGGAAAAGTCGTTGTTCACGAACGAGGTCGCGAGTGCCGCCCAGGCGAGCACGACGAACAGGAACTGCCCGACGGCGATCGGTCGCGCCGTGGCGACCCAGGCGGGCTTGCCGAGAGTCGCTCCGGCCAGCGGCAGGAAGGCCTGCGCGAACGCGAGGAGCAGGGCGAGGACCAAGGCCAGCTGGCCGATTTCCGGGATCATCGCTTCACCCCTCCCTGTCCGGCGAAGTTTTCCTTGGCCATCGGGTGCCCGGCCTGCTTCAAGGCCTCCGCGGCTTCCGGCGGCATGTAGTTTTCGTCGTGCTTGGCGAGGACCTGGGAGGCCTTGAACAGGCCGTCGGCGCCGACGCGGCCTTCGGCCACGACGCCCTTGCCCTCCTTGAAGAGGTCCGGAAGGATGCCCGTGTAGGTCACCGGAATCGACTCGGCGCCATCGGTCACCTTGAAGGTCACGGTAAGCGCATCCTTCTGGCGCACCACGGTCCCGCCCTCGACCAAGCCGCCGATGCGGAAGTTGCGGTCCAGCGGCACTTCCTTCTTCGCCACCTGCGTGGGGGTGAAGAAGAACACGAGGTTCGACTGGAAGGCGTTCAGCACGAGTGCCGCGGCCACACCCAGCGCGGCCAGCCCGCCGGCTATGGCGAACGCGCGTTTAGTTCTCGGTTTCAAGTTCCCTTTCCTCCTCGATGTCGGCGAGTGCGCTGCGGCGGCGCACCACAAGCAACAGGCTTTCGACCACGATGGCTACGAGAAGTGCCCCGTAGGACATCCACACGAAGAACGCGTGGCCGCCCATCGCCCAGAATTCAGACCAGCTCGACCAGTACATGTCTAGATCACCTTCAAGTCGCGCACCCACTGCGCGCGGCGTTCCCGCTCGAGGATGATCGAGCGTACCCGCACCAATGTCGCGCCGATGGCGTACATCCACGCAGCGAAGCTCATCACCAGCATTCCCGTGAGCATCGTCACGTGCATGCTCGTGCCCTTGAAGCTCACGCTGGAGCCCTGGTGCAGCGTGTTCCACCATTGCACCGAGAAGTAGATGATCGGCAGGTTCACTACGCCGATGAGGGCGAGGAGTGCCGCGGCCCGGTCGCCTCGGCGCGGGTCCTCGAATGCGTTGGACAGCGCGATGTAGCCGAAGTAGAGGAAG
>CAZOIB010000197.1:0-9378 GCA_964579785.1 uncultured Lysobacter sp.
ACCAACGGCAAGGCCGAGCGATTCATCCAAACGATGCTCCGGGAATGGGCCTACGGCCGCGCCTACAACACCAGCGCATTGCGCGCGCGACACCTCGCGAGGTGGTTGGACTTCTACAATCACGAGAGACCCCATGCTAGCCTCAACTACCTACCACCCATCAGCCGACGGCCGCCAGCTTGTGAGCAACGGTCGTAGAAACCACACCTAGTCGAGCGTCACGTTGTTGTCGCGCGCGACCTTGCCCCACTTGGCGATTTCCGATTTCACGTAGGCGTCGAACTCCGCCGGCGTGCTGCCCACGATATCGGCGCCGAGCCCCGTCAGCTTGTCGGCGATGTCGGGCATCTTCAGGATCCTGAGGATCTCGGCATTGAGGCGATTGATGATCTCCTGGGGCGTCCCGGCCGGCGCCATCACGCCGCCCCACGACACCGCCTCGAATCCGGGCAGGGTCTCGGCGACGGTCGCCACGTCGGGCAGCGACGCGAGGCGTTTGGTGCTGGTCACGCCGATGGCGCGCAGCTTGCCGCCGCGCACGTGCGGAAGGGCGGCAATGGCCGTGGGCAGCGCCACGTTCACCTGTCCCGATATCACGTCGATCATGCCCGGCGCGTCACCCTTGTAGGGCACGTGCTGCATCTTGATGCCGGCCATGGTATTGAGGAGCTCGCCCGAGAGGTGATTGGAGGCACCATTGCCCGCGGAGGCGAAGGTGACCTTGCCCGGGTTCGCCTTCGCATAGGCGATCAGTTCCGGGATCGACTTGACCGGAAGCGTTGGCGTCACCACGACGACCTGCGGCACGATGGTCGTGAGCGTGATCGCCGAGAAGTCCTTGATCGCGTCGTAGGGCAGCTTCTTGTACACGACGGGGTTGATGGCATTGGGCCCGAGGTTCGCCATGAGGATCGTGTAGCCGTCGGGCGCGGACTTGGCGACGTACTCCGTCGCGATGATGCCGTTGGCCCCGGGCTTGTTCTCGATCACGACGTTCTGCCCGAGCGATTCGGTGAGCTTGGCGCCGATGAGGCGCGCCGTGACGTCGGAAGCCCCACCCGGCGGGTAGACGACGATGAACTTGATGGCCTGCTTGGTGGGCCAGCCCTGCGCGTGCGCGGCCAGCGGCAGCGCCAGCGCGGCGAGCAGCACCGCGGCAACGCGACGAACGATCGTGAAAAGCTTCATGGTCTCACCTCCTCATTGTTGTGTTCACCGCCCGGACGGCGTCAGACGACGCCCCGGTCCTTCAGCGCCGCAACTTCTTCTGCCGTCATGCCCAGGACTTCGCCAAGCACTTCCTGCGTGTGCTGGCCGAGGACGGGGGGTGCCAGTCCGTATTCGATGGGAGTCCTCGAGAAGCGCATGGGGTTCGCCACCTGCGGCACGCTTCCGGCGGCCGGGTGCGGCAGGTCGAAGCGCAGCCCGCGCTCGACGACCTGCGGATCGCGGAACACCTGGTCGATGGTATTGATCGGCCCGCAGGGAACGCCCTCGGCCTCGAGCATGGTCATCCATTCCTGCGTGGTGCGCTTTCCCATCGCCTCCGCGATGAGCGCCACCAGGGCGCTGCGGTTGGCGAGGCGCGCGCGGTTGTCGATGAAGCGCGGCTCCAACGCGATCGCAAGGCCGGCCACGGCACAGAACTTGCGAAACTGGCCATCGTTGCCGATGGCGAGGATGAGGTTGCCGTCCTTCGTCGGAAAGCACTGGTAGGGCGTGAGGTTCGGGTGCGCGTTGCCCCAGCGCACGGGAACCTGCCCGGAGACGAGGTAATTGAGGTTGTGGTTCATGAGCCACGAGACCTGCGCGTCGAGCAGGGCCATGTCGATGTGCTGGCCCCGTCCGCTCGCGTCCCGCTCGCGCAGCGCGGCGAGGATCGCGATCGCCGCGTACATCCCCGTCATCATGTCGGCGATGGGCACACCGCACTTCTGGGGTCCGCCGCCGGGCAGGTCGTCGCGCTCGCCCGTGATGCTCATGAGGCCGCCCATGGCCTGGATCATGAAGTCGTAGCCGGCGCGCGCGCGGTAAGGGCCGGTCTGCCCGAAGCCGGTAATGGAACAGTAGACGAGGCGCGGATTGGCGGCAGCGAGCGTCCCGTAGTCGAGTCCGTAGCGCGGCATGTCTCCGAACTTGTAGTTCTCCACCAGCACGTCGCTCTTCGCCGCCAGCGCGCTGACGATCTTCTGCCCCTCCTCGCTCGCGATGTCGATCGTGATCGACTTCTTGCCGCGGTTGGTGGAGGCGAAATAGGCGGAGTCCGTGGTGTCGGTTCCGTCGGGACGGCGCAGGAACGGTGGGCCCCAGGCGCGCGTGTCGTCGCCCGTGCCGGGGCGCTCCACCTTCACCACCTCTGCTCCAAGGTCCGCGAGCACCTGCGTGCACCACGGGCCGGCGAGGATGCGGCCTAGGTCGAGGACGCGGATGCCTTTCAGCGTGCCGGGCATGGGGCCCGCCTCGCGCGGGGAAGTCGGTGCCGGGTCACGGGTCGATGAGGATGCCGGGGTTCAGGACGAACTTCGGGTCGAACTGCTTCTTCACGGCGCGGATCGCCTCGGCGAAGAGCGGCGGGCGCTCCTGGTCGTACCATTGGCGGTGGTCGGGCCCCAGCGAATGGTGGTGGGTGATGGTTCCGCCCGCGTCGACCATGGCCTGCGAGGCCGCGGACTTGATCGCCCAGAACTGCTCCACGAGCTTCGCCTTGTCGCCGAACGCGTGCCAGGTGAAGTAGGGCGCCGGGCCATCCGGATAGAGGTGGGTGAAGCGCACCGTGCAGGTGCCGGGTCGGCCGGTCACCTCGCGGATCGCGGCGAGCGTGCGCTCCTTCACCTGCGTCTGGAAGGCCATGTAGCGGTCCCAGGTGATGCAGCTCTCGGTCGTGTCGCGCATGACGCCGCTGGCGATCGCGTGCTGGCGAAGGTAGGGCCCGCGCAGGAACTTGTTGCGCCAGTTGCCCGCGGCGCCCTTGCGCTGCGAGTCCTCCTCCTCCAGCGCCTGCCTGTCCCATTCGCCTCCGTGGTCCGCGCAGATCTCGAGGGCCCGGTCCATCCACGGCTCGAGCGGGTGGTCGCCGGATTCGAAGGTGAGCACGAGCACGTCCTTCGTGCCGTCGCCGGCCTCCGTGAACAGCGCCTCTTCGCGCTCCAGGAGCCGCGCGTTGGCCGGATTGAGCCCGGACTGGCTGATCACGCGCACCGCCTCGACGGCCTTCGCGTAGTCGCCGAACCACACGGTCGTCGCGAGCCGGAAGGTGGGCTTCTTGTGCAGGCGCACCCAGGCCTCCGTGATGATGCCCAGCGCGCCTTCGGAACCGAGAAACAGGCGGTCGGGGTTGGGCCCGGCGCCCGAGGTCGGCCAGCGACGCGAGGCGACGAGGCCGGCGGGAGTGACCACGCGCAGGCTCTCGATGTGGTCGTCGATCTGCGTGTACGCCGTGGCGTAGTGGCCCGCGGCGCGCGTGGCGATCCAGCCGCCGAGCGAGGAGAACTCCCACGCCTGCAGGAAGAAGCGCATGGTGAGGCCCGTGGGCTTGAGTTGCCGCTCCATGTCCGGGCCCAGCACGCCGGCCTGGATGCGCGCGGCCTGCGACGTCTTGTCCACCTCGAGCACCTTGTCCAGGTGCCTGAGGTCGAGCGTCACGAGGCCCTTGTAGCGCTCGTCGCGCGTGTGATTCACCCCGCCGGTCACGCTCGAGCCGCCGCCGAACGGCACGGCCGCGTAACCGCTGGCGCCGCACCAGTCGAGCACCGCGGCGATGTCTGCCTCGTTGCGCGGGTAGGCGACGACATCGGGCGGATTGGAGAAGTCGCGGCGGTGGATCATGCGCGCCAGGTCGTGCACGGAGCGCCCGTAGGTGTGGAAGAGGCGCTCGTACCTGTCGTGCGTGCAGAAAGCCTGGAGCGTCGCGGGTATCGCCATGCGCGGCGCGCGCAGCGTGATCTCCGATTCCACCGGCATCGGCGCCGGGTCGAAGCGATCGACCTTGAAGAGGGTCGACCAGGTCTTCTCGAACCAGCCCAGCTCCTCCGCCGAAACGGCGTCTTCCTCGAAGCCCCAGCCGTAGAAACTGCGCCGTTTCGCGCCGGTCATCCCGTCGCCCATGCCTGTCCCCTCCGTGCCGGCGCACTCGGGCCAGCCATTTGACGATCCATGAATACCTAGTCATCGGGAGCCACTTACATTCCCATGGCCCAGTTACGCCCATGATGACTACGTAGTCATTTCTTGTCAACGCAACCCTGCCGCCGACCCTCGACTCAACCGGCAGGGGAAGCGGCGGGCCGTGGCCGGTCAGCGCGCACCTCCCGCCGCAGAGACCATTCCGCGAGCTCGAAGAGCGCGTGCACGGCAAGCGCCAGGGCCGCGGCCGGCAAGGCGCCGGCGAGCAGGACGCGGTGGTCGTTCAGCGCGAGCCCCTGCGCGATGCGCTCGCCGAAACCGCCCGCGCCCACGAATGCCGCGATGGTGGCGGTGCCCACGTTCAGCACCGCGGAGGTCTTCACCCCGGCCAGGATGACCGGCAATGCGAGCGGCAGTTCGATGCGCCCGAGGACTTGCCGCGGCGTGAGGCCCAGCGCCAGCGCGGCGTCCTTCAGTCCTTGCGGGATGGCCTGGATGCCGGTGTGCGTGTTGCGCGCTATCGGCAGCAGCGCATAGAGAAAAAGCGCCAGGAGCGCCGGCCACGCGCCGATGCCGGTGATCGGGATCAGGAAAGCGAGCAGGGCGAGCGATGGAATGGTCTGCACGAGACCGGCGAACGCGAGCAGCGGCTGCGCGAACCAGCGCACCTTGGCCGCGACGACACCCATGGGCACTCCCACCGCGACGGCGGCGGCGAGCGAGGCGAAAACGAGCGTCGCATGCTCCATGGCAAGGCGGGCGAAATCGGGCGCGAACACCGCAGACCACAGGCCACGCCCCTCGGCGCCCGGCGCGGCGCCGAGGAACTCGCGGGCCACGCCCGCGAAATCGACGCGGTCCAGTTCGGCGCGGGCGTTGAGGCGGATCATGGCCACCTCGTCGATGCGTCCCTGAAGCCCCGTCCACGCAGCGAATGCAGCGGGTTGGCGCGACGCCAGGTCGAGCCGGTGCAGCACCACCGCGTCATAGCGCGGGAAGAACCGCCGGTCGTCCTCGAGTATGCGAAGGCGATGCCGCGCGATCTTCGCATCCGTCGTGTAGAGGTCGATCGCCTCCACCTGCCCCGCGGCCAGCGCTTCGTAGGCGAGGCCGTGATCGAGGCCTCTCGGTTCCGTCTGGGCGAGCCCGTAGGCGGCCTTGAGCCCCGGCCAGCCGTCCGCGCGCCCGAGGAACTCGTGGGAAAGGCCGAACGCGATGCCCGGTTGTCGCGCGAGGTCCGACAAGGTGGAAATCGCCCTGGCCGCGGCGACTTCTTCCTTCATTCCGATCGCGTAGCCGTTCGAGAAGCCCAGCGGCACGCTCGCGGCGAGGCCAAGTGGCGCGAGACGCAGGTTGATGGCGGCGAGGTCGGGGTTGCCGGGTTCCTTCAGGATCTCGCGCGCGATCGTCCCGGAGTACTCGGGATAGGCGTCGATGGCGCCGCGCCGAAGCGCCTCGAAGAGGATGGCGGTGTTTCCCATTCCCGGCAGGTGCTCGATCGCCACTCCGGCGCGTTGCGCGGATTGCACGAGGATCTCGCCGAGGATGTAGGACTCCGTGAAGCGCTTCGAACCCACGCGCAGGGGCTCGGCGGCCGCGGCAGGCGCGGCCATGCAAAGTACGGCGAGGAAAGCGCTCATGCGCAGGCGGACCGGGTCCATCGGCCGCAGCATACCGCTCCGCGGAGCCCGGGTTCAGTGCGGCATCAGGATCAGGTAGATGCCCAGCAGCACCATGATGGCGCCGGAAACGAGCTTGAGCAGCCGCCCCTCCTTCTCCTGCAGCCGCTTCTGGCTGAGGGTGACCACGCCGGTCCCCAGCAGCACGACGTCGTCGATCATGTACATGGCGATGTAGAGGCCGATGTAGCCGTAGTAGTGCAGCGCGTCCAGTTGCCGCAGGGTGAGGATGCGCGTGTAGAGCGCCGGCAGCCCCGAAGTGCAGAGCAGCTCCACGATCTGCACCAGGATGCCCAGCACCACGGTGCCGGCGATCGCGAGTGCCAGGCTCTGCTCGTGCAGCAGGGCGCGCATGCGCTGGTAGATGCCCGGCTTGGCCGCCGCCGGGATCGACAGCGTGATGCCGCGCCCGAAGGCGAAGTAGTCCTTGACGTGGATGAGCCCGGCCACCAGCGCGATGACGCCGAGGACGATCTCGGAGGTGCGCGAGATGCCGATCACCAGGAACAGGTTCAGCCACGCCGCCAGGAAGGCGTAGTAGGCGATGCCCTGGACCACGACGAAGGTCCCGGCGATGGCGATCATGCGGCGCCGGTCGCCCACCGCCGCGAGCATCGACACCATCAGGACCAGCACCCACATCGAGCAGGGGTTGAAGCCGTCGAGGAGCCCGATGGCGACGGTGAAGAGCGGGAGTCCCACCTGGTCGATGTCGAGGCGCTTGCCGATCCAGGGCAGGTCGACGTAGCCCCCTTGCGTCTGTGGCGTGCCGGCCGGTGCGGTTCGCCGCGCGGCCGCCTGGTCGACCATCTCCCGCAGGGTGGCGCCCGTCGTCTCCGGCCCGGAGAAGCCGATGAGCAGGCGCCCATCCAGGTAGAAGGCGGGGACGCTGGCCGCAACGCCGGGATGGGCGGCGAGTATCTCGCGCAGGCGATCGCCCGCGCCCGGATCCTGGTAGACGTCGCGTATCGTCAGGCGCAGCGCGGGGCGCTCCCGGCCGAGCTCCGCGAGGAACACCTTGGCCTTCGCGCAGTGCGGGCAGCCTTCGTAGACGAACACTTCCATCGCGACTGCGCCCGCGGCGCCTTCCGGCGGCGCCGCGGCCAGCGCTGCCGCCGCCGGCCACCACGCCAGCAGCGCAAGCAGCAGCCCTGCGCCCAGGCCGCGCAACCCGGCCAGCAGGGCGATTTCCTGTCGCTGCAACAAGGAACAACGGTCCATGAGACGAGCGCCATCGGGCGCGGGCGGGCAACAGGGACATTGTCGGCCTCCCCACGGGCGGGGTTCTGACCCGCCTCAAGTCCCGGGTACCGGGCCGCCCCGGCCCGGGGACGCCGCGCGCGCGGCCAATTGCGTTAACATCCGTTATCGAAGGTCGCAGGTCCGCGCGCCCATCCCGCCGTTGCCGATGGGGAGCGGTTTGCGGTGGCCAGGGGAGCCGGGAATGTCCGAACGCAGGATGGCGCAGGCGGGCCGCGGTCGCGATGCCATGCACGCGAGCGACGAGCACTTCCGCGGCATGATCGAGAACGCTCCCGTCCCGATCTTCATCAACCGGGACGACCGGATCCATTTCATCAACCGCGCCGCCACCCTGCTCCTGCGCGCCGAGTCGCCGCACCAGCTCGTCGGGCAATCGGTGTTCGACATCTTCCATCCCGAGGTGCACGAGCGGATGCGCGGCCGCATCGCCGCCTTGCGCGAGCGGCCGGGCAACTCCGTGCCGGCGGCGCAGGAGAAGGTCGTGACGCTCGACGGCGCGGCCGTCGAGGTGGAGGTGGCGGCCATGTCCTACCGGGCGGACGGCCACCTGGACATCCAGGTCGTCGTCCGCGACGTGACCGAGCTGCGGCGCGCGGAACGCGAGATCCGGGAGCTCAATGCGACGCTCGAGCGGCGCGTGGCGGAGCGCACGCGCGAACTCGACCAGGCCAACCGCGCCAAGTCCGACTTCCTCGCCAACATGTCGCACGAGCTGCGCACGCCGCTCAATTCGATCATCGGGTTCTCCGAGATGCTGCGCGACGGGGTCCTCGGCGACCTGGAGGCGCGGCAGCGGGAATTCGTCGACGACATCTTCGATGCCGGGACGCACCTGCTCGCGCTGATCAACGACATCCTGGACCTCTCCAAGGTCGAGGCGGGGAAGCTGCAGCTCGAGACCGATGCCGTGGACATCGTCGCGTTGTTCCGGTCGAGCACGCTCGTGGTCCGCGAGAAGGCGGCGGCGAGCCGCATCCGCGTCGACACGCAGCTCGACTCCGGGCTCGCCAGTCTGGCCGCCGACGAGCGCAAGCTGAAGCAGATCCTCTACAACCTGCTCTCCAACGCGGTCAAGTTCACTTCGCCCGGGGGAGCCGTATCGCTGCGGGCGCGGCGTTGCGCGCGCGCGGAAGTGGCGCTGGACCATGCGATGCCCGGGCGGCTGCTGCCGCTGCCGGACGGTAACGATGGTGAGTTCCTCGCGATCACGGTCGAGGACAACGGCTCGGGAATCGCGGCGGAGAACCTGGGCCGGCTGTTCGAGCCGTTCACGCAGGTGGACAGCTCGGTGGCCCGCCGGCACGCCGGCACCGGGCTGGGGCTTTCGCTCGTGCGGCGGCTCGCGGAACTGCATGCCGGCACAGTGGGGGTCGAGAGCCGGCTCGGGGCGGGCAGCCGTTTCCACGTGTGGTTGCCATACCGCGAGGCCGATGCCTTCACGATGCCGGCGCCGCCCGTGCCTGGCGCCGCGACGCGCGCGGGACCGGCGCCTCCCCTCGCGCTGGTCGTCGAGGACGACGACCGCATGGCGGAACGGATCGCCGCGCAACTGCGCGCCGACGGCTTCCGGGTGATGCGCGCTTCCACGGGGGAGGAGGCGCTGGTTCGCGCCGCCAAGAGCCGGCCGCAACTCATCACGCTGGACATCTTCCTGCCCGCCATGGATGGCTGGGAGTTCATGCGGCGCCTGAAGGCCGATCCGCGCCTGGCCGACACGCCGGTCGTCATCATCACCGTGGCCGACGATCCCGAGCGCGGCCTGGCGCTCGGCGCCCGGCGCGTCCTGCAGAAGCCGCTGGTGCACGAGGAGCTGATCGCGGCCCTGGCCGGGATCGTCGACCGGGTCCCGGGCGGCGCGCATCCGCATGTCCTGGTGGTCGACGACAACGCGAGGACGGTGGACATGGTGGCCACGCGGCTCGAGGCCGAGGGCTACCGCGTGATCCGCGCCTATGGCGGTGCCGAGGCCATCGCGGCTGCGCATCGCGAGGCGCCGGACGTCGTGATCCTCGACCTGGTCATGCCGGAAGTGAACGGCTTCGACGTCGCGCGGGCGCTGCGCGACGCCGAAGCCACCGCCGGGATCCCGATCCTCGTGCTGACGGGAAAGGAGCTCACCGCCGAGGAGCGCGCCTACATGCAGGGGAAGGTGAGCGCGATCGTGACCAAGTCTCCCGCCGGCCACCGCACCCTGCTCACGGAACTGCGCCGCGCCCTGCCCAGGCGCAGCCGGGGCTGAGCGCGCGGCCATGGCGAGGATCCTGGTCGTGGACGATGACGCGCGCAACCTGCGCTTCGCGCTCGCCGTGCTGCA
>CAZOIB010000198.1:0-30088 GCA_964579785.1 uncultured Lysobacter sp.
CAGGTCTTCGTCTCGTGCTGGAACCGCGGCAAGGACACGTTCATCGTGAATCCCCTGGAGCGCATCGCGCAGCTGGTCGTGATTCCCGTGCTGCAGGTGCAACTGAACGTCGTGGAATCCTTCGACGAAAGCCTGCGCGGCGAAGGCGGATTCGGCTCCACGGGCAAGCATTGAACACCGCCATGCACGGAATCGTCCTCTTCGCCCACGGCGCCCGCGACCCTTCCTGGGCCCTGCCCTTCCAGGCCATCCGCGACCGCGTGCGCGCGCGCCGGCCGGAGTTTCCGGTCGAACTGGCCTTCCTCGACTTCATGACGCCGAAACTCGAGGAAGCGGTGCACAGCCTGGCGCAGAAGGGTGTGGCGGCGATCACGATCTTCCCGCTCTTCATGGCGCCCGGCGGGCACATCCGCAACGACCTGCCGCGCATCGTCGAGGAGCTGCGCAAGGCCCATCCCGGCGTGCCGATCGCGATCCAGACCTCCATCGGCGAGGTGCCCGAGATCAGCGACGCGATCGCTGCCTGGATACTCGGCGGCGTCGACTAGAAAAAGGGGCCAGGCTCGATTTTTCGACCGCAAAATCGAGCCTGGCCCCTCTTTCTCCCGCTACTGCCTGCGCGAGCAGAGGGAAAAGCCGTCCTTCCAGCCCATCTGGTACTGGGCATCCGCGGCATATCGCTTCTCGTCCTTGCCGCCCCAGGCGGACTTCTTCGCCGACTCGCAGCCGTCGATGTAGCCGTCGCGCGCGGCCGGGGGATAGCCGGAGAGGTTGTAGACCGGGCGCGGTGCCTTGGCGCGCCGCTCTTCCGACTGCGCAGGCGTTTCCGGCGCGGGCGGCAGGGTCGCGCACGCCGCGAGGATCGCGGCAAGAACCAGGACTGCGCTGCGACGCATCGTTCGCCTCATGCGTTATGCTGACCGCGCCGTGAAATTTGCCCGGAGTTCACTCTTGGAAACGATTCTACCCGCCCCTCGCATCGCCACCTGGCGCGGCCTGGCCGCAGCCTTCCTGCTCGCGCTGGCCATCCCCGCCGTCGCCGGGGCGCCGCTGCCCGTGCTGCGCGTGCAGGTCGCCGGACACGCCCTGAAGGTGGAAGTGGTGACCACGCCGGAACAGATGGCGAGGGGACTCATGTTCCGCGAGAAGCTCGGCAGGAACGACGGCATGCTCTTCGTCTACGCGGATCCCGGCTACCACTCGATGTGGATGAAGAACACGCTCATCCCGCTGTCGGTCGCCTTCGTCGACGGCGAGGGGCGCATTCTCAACATCGCCGACATGGAGCCGCAGACGCTCGACTCGCACGCGGCCGCCGGGCCGGCGCGCTACGCCATCGAGACCAACCGGGGCTGGTTCGCGGCGCGCAAGATCAAGGCCGGCGACAAGGTCACCGGCCTGCCCAAGCCGCCCGCGTAGCGCGAAGGAATATCCGGCTGCACCTGCTGTTCACCCGGGGACGCCACTCGCCGGCGCCCGCATCCCAACCAGACTTCCAGAGAGGAAATCCATGAAAAGCCTGCACGCCCGCGCCGCCCTGGCCGCCGCCATACTCGCAGCCGCTTCCGCCGGCATCGCTTCCGCGCAGGGGCCGAAGCCGGAGGACGAGATCCGCTACCGCCAATCCGTCATGAACGTCATCGGCCGTGCCATGGGCCCGATGGGCGCGATGGCGCAGGGGAAAGCCCCGTTCAATGCGGCTGTCGCGCAGAAGAATTCGGCCCTCGTCGACTCGCTGCTCGGACTGCCGTTCGGTTCGTTCGGCCCGGGCACCGACAAGGGCGCCCCCAACAAGGCGGACGCGAAGATCTGGTCCGATGCGGCCAAGTTCAAGCAGGCCGCCGAGGCCGGCCAGAAAGCCGTCGCCAACCTCGCCGCCGCCGCCAGGACTGGCGACGAGGCGAAGTTCAAGGCCGCGTTCGGCGAAGTCGGCAAGGCGTGCAAGGCCTGTCACGACGACTTCCGCACCAAGGAAACGCACAACTGATCAGGCGTAGGTCAACAGTCCCCAGATGGCCGCTGCGGCTGCGAACGCCACCGCGGCGGCCACGACCGGACCGCCACCGCGCGACTCCTCCGCCGCGCGCCGCGCGTCCAGCCGCTTGCGCCCCGTGAGCATGGCGCCGATCAGGTCCTGCCGCTTCGCCACCGTGTAGTACACGACCGCCGCGACGTGCAGCGCGACCAGTGTCGCGATCACGTAGAAGTTCGCCTCGTGGAAGGCGGCGAGCCTTTCCGTCGCCGCCCGCGACACGTGGCGCGCGAGCGGCCCCTCGAATCCGTAGTCCTCCTGCACGAGAAAGAGTCCAGTGCCGGCTTGCAGCGCAAGCGCGCAGAGCATCGCGAGCACCGACCAGCCCCCGAGCGGATTGTGGCCTGCCGACTCCCCGGTTTCGCGCCCGGAGACGAGCGCCTTCGCGTAGCCGACGACCTCGCGCGGCCCGCGCAGGAAGCTCGCGAAGCGCGCGTGCGTTCCGCCGGCGAAGCCCCAGAGGATGCGAAACAGCAGCAGCCCGAGGATGGCGAGCCCGGAACGCCTGTGCCATTCCAGCGTCGCGGGGCCGAGGATCGAGTCGAACTGGCCGGTGACGACGCTGGCGACGACCAACGCGACGAGACTCCAGTGGAAGAGCCGCGTGGGCACATCCCAGACGCGGACGATTGCCGTGGCGCCTTCCTTCACGCGACTCGCCTTCAGCCGCCGAAGAACGCCCGGCGAAACAGGCCCCCGGAAGCGGACATGAAGAACAGCATCGGCATCGACAGCACCACGTTCAGCCGCGAGGCGAGAAACGCCACCCGTCGCGCGCGCGCCTTCTCGTCGTCGCTGGCGGGCGCGATGCCGAGGATCTTCTTCTGGTTGGGCCAGATGATCGCCCAGACGTTGACGAACATGATCGTGCCGAGCCAGGCGCCGACACCGATCGGGACGTAGGCCTTTTCCCTGAACAGGAAGGCCTCGTCGACCTTGTCGCCGAGCAGCCACATCCCCGCCAGCCAGGTGACCACCGCCGCCCAGCGGAAGAACAGCAGCGCACGCGGCGCCACGTGCTTCGCGATGCCGGCCGCGGTGCCGTCGGCCTGCGCATCCTTCATCGCCGCGGCCTGGACGAAATTGAAGTAGTAGAGCAGTCCCACCCACATCACGCCGGCCATGATGTGCAGCCACCTTCCCAGCCCGTAATGGAGGAAGTCCATGTCAGCCCCCCACCATCGTGCGCACCAGGCAATAGAGGACGGCCGTCAGGACCAGCCCGCACAGGACCGTGCCGACCAGCGAATCGAGGGGGTTCTTCATCGTTTTGCTCCGCTTCCGGAAGGCTCCGGTGCACGCCGGATTCTAGCATGGCGGACCGTCCTCCCGGCCTGCGCCGGAAGCAAAAATGTCATGAATAATAAAGAGTTAGATGATTCAGGCGGCCAGCCGGCCGGACTGAAGCGAGACGATCGCCTTGGCCTGCATGAAGTCCGCGGCTGCCCCGGCCGCATGGATGCACGCCGTCGCCAGGTTCACCAGGGCCAGGGGCGCCGGGGCGCGGCGGTCGATGACCGCCTGCATCCAGGGCAGCAACTGCGCGGAGGACGGCGGCTGGCACTGCCCCGGCCGGTCGGCGTCCTCCGATTCGAACAGGACCGTCTCGGCCGCCCCGGAAAAGAGCGCGATGCGGGGGCGGAAGGAGAGTTTTTCCGGGGTCGTACCCACGGGCCACGACAGCCAGAGCGCATCGCCGCCGGCACCGGCGAGCATCCCGGCCAGCCGCTCGCTCGCGCAGCCGCGCACCCCCATCGCGAGCCGCAACGCGCCCATCGCGCCGGGGTCCATCGCGTGCGCAGCCAGGTGCGCCGCGTTCGTCGTCCCCAGGCGCGTGCGCAGCGACAGCAACATGGCGAGCGCCGGCGAGAGGAGCTGCGCGGGCACGAAGGCCACGCCCGAACTGCGCAGCTCGCGCTCCGCGTCCGCGAGCGAGCCGCTGGGCAGCACGCCGAGTTCGCGCAGGAGCGCCGGCACCGACGGTCCCGCGGGGCAGCCGAGCGTGCCGTGCAGGACGACCGGCACGTCGAAGCGGCGCAGGAACAGCGCCAGCAGGACGGCCAGGGCCGCCTCGCCCGGCACGAGACCGTAGGCCGGAATCGACACCGCGCGCCGCGCGAGACCGGGCGCGAAGCGCTCGCAGCGCGCCGCCAGGGCGTGATGCAGCCCGAGCAGCTCCTCGCGCGATTCGCCGGTCAGCGCGAGCACCGCCAGCAGTGCGCCGAGTTCGAGATCCGGCAACCCGCCATCGAGCGCCGCGCCCCACAACGCAGCCGCTTCGCCGGTGTCGAGCCAGGCCGACGCGTCACCGGGCGGCGCGGTCGTGCGGCGCGACAGTCGACGAAGGATGGGCGTGATCGAATGCATGGGCAGGGCTCCGGCGTGAGTGACCAATGACTAGCAGGAGCTGTGCCACCCGCGCGGCGCTGCGGGACAGCCGTTGCGCCGGCAGAAACGCGCACCACGCGGGTGCAATGCTGCAGCGCATCAAGCCCAATCGGGGGCGGCCGTACAATGCCCGGATGAACGATTCCGCCCCGGCGCCTCCCTATGCGGGCCTGACTCCCGACGTCGTGCTCCACGCCGTGGAGAGCGTCGGCTTTCTCGCCGACGGCCGCCAGCTCGCGCTCAACAGCTACGAGAACCGCGTCTACCAGGTGGGACTGGAAGAGGACCAGGGCGGCCCTCTCGGCGACGCCCGCTTCCTGGTGGCCAAGTTCTACCGACCCGCGCGCTGGACGGACGAGCAGATCCTCGAGGAACATCATTTCGCCTCCGAACTGGCCGAGCGCGAGATCCCGGTCGTGGCCGCGCTCGTGATCGACGGCACCACCCTGCACCACCACGCCGGCTTCCGCTTTTCCCTCTATCCCCGGCGCGGCGGGCGCGCGCCGGAGCTGGAAGACCCGCACACGCTCGAATGGCTGGGGCGCTTCATCGGCCGCATCCATGGCGTGGGCGCGACGCAAGCCTTCGTCCATCGACCCACGCTCGATGTCGCCGCGTTCGGCGTCGCCTCGCGCGACTGGCTGCTCGAGCACGGTTTCATCCCGCCGGATCTCCTCGATGCCTGGTCCGGCGCGGCCGCCCTCGCCATCGAGGGAGCCGAGCGCACCTTCGCGCGCTACGAGAGCGTCCCGCGCATCCGCCTGCACGGCGACTGCCACGCCGGCAACGTGCTGTGGACGCCCAGCGGCCCGCACTTCGTGGACTTCGACGATGCGCGCACCGGTCCGGCGGTGCAGGACCTGTGGATGCTGCTCTCCGGCGACCGCGCCTCGATGTCGGTCCAGCTTCGGCACGTGCTGCGCGGCTACGAGGATTTCGCCGATTTCGACGACCGCGAGCTCGGGCTCGTGGAAGCGTTGCGGACGCTGCGCCTGCTGCACTACTCCGCGTGGATCGCGAGCCGCTGGACGGATCCGGCATTCCCGATGGCGTTTCCCTGGTTCAATACGCAGCGCTACTGGCAGGACCGCGTGCTCGAGCTGAAGGAGCAGGTCGCCGCGATGCAGGAACCGCCGCTCGTCCCGGCGCGCTAGCGCGCGCGCCGGCGCGACTGGCTTTCCGCCTGCGCGACCAGCCAGCGCCGGAAGGTGCTCGCGGCCGGGTGCGCCAGCAGCGCCTCGGGGGTGACGAGATAGTAGGCGAAGCGGGTCGCCGCCGCGCGTTCGATGGGAACGACGAGGCGGCCTTCCTCGATGTCCGAATCCACCAGCGGGCGCAAGGCCAGCGCGACACCGACGCCGTCGATCGCCGCCTCGTGCACCAGCGACGCATTGGAAAACCGCGGGCCGCGCGTGGCGTCGATTCCCTTGACGCCGGCGAAGGCAAGCCACTCCTCCCAGCCCGGCCGCTCCTCGTCCCCCGGCGAGGAGTCGTCGTGGATGAGGGTGTGGTGCCTGAGGTCCGCGGGCTTGCGCAGCGGCGGTCCGCGGCCGAGCAGCCTGGGGCTGCACACCGGAACATAGGAAGGACGGAAGAGCAGGTCGACCGCGGCGCCCGGGTAATCGCCCATCCCGTAGCGCACGGCCAGGTGCGCCTCGTCGTCGGCGCGACCCGGGTCCCGCGGAGAGTCGTGTTCGGGATTGTCGATGGCCTTGAGCGTGCCGATGATGCGCAGGTCGAATTGCGGATACGACGCGGTGAACGAACGCAGCCGCGGCATCAGCCAGCGGGCCACGAAGTTGGGCGGCGCGGCCACGGCGATCCGGCCGCGCTCCTCGGCGCGGCGCGCCTGCGCCATCCCGGCGGCGAAGCAGTCGAACCCCTCGCGCAGCTTGGGCAGCATGGCCTCCGCGACCGGGGTCAGCTCGATGGCGCGCGTGAGCCTGCGGAAGAGTTCCACGCCCAGGTAGCTCTCGAGCGATTTCACCTGCTGCGAGATCGCCGCCGGCGTCACGAAGAGCTCCTCGGCCGCCCGCTTGAAGCTGCGATGGCGGGCCGCCGCCTCGAAGGCGCGCAGGGCGTTTAGGGGGGGAAGCCGGTCGCTCATCGCCTAATGATTAAGCTTTTCTAACTCAAAGCGCAAGAACAACTCGTTTGTTGCATTGCATCACGACCACTATATTCGCTTCCGTAGGCCACCGACACCGCCCAACAGGCAGCGGCGGCCCCCGAACCCCAAGAGGGAAGACCATGAACAACTACGAAGCCATCGAAAGACACATCCGCCAGGCCCGCATCGAGCGCAGCGTCTACCTCGCCGAACTCATCGCCGAGGGCATCTGCCGCACCTGGACGGGCATGAAGAATGCCGCAGAGGTCCTCTTCTCGGTCGCCCGCGCCAAGAGCCCCAAGGGCGTGTTCACCTTCGACGCCTGAGACAGCACCGACCGGGGCCGCTGGGGCGGCCCCGATCCTGAGACGGCCCGCCGGGTCCGGCGGCGGCGCAAGGTAACATGCGGGCACCAGGTTCGCCGCCCGCATGACTTCCACACCGCTACCCACGCTATCGCTGCTCGAGACACGCGTTCTCGGCGTGCTCGCCGAGAAACAGCACACCGTTCCCGACACCTATCCGCTGACGCTCAACGCGCTGGTCGCCGGCTGCAACCAGAAGACGAGCCGCCACCCGATCCTCGAGGCAACCGAAGCCGAGGTGCAGGCTGCGCTCGATCACCTCAAGAGCCTTTCCCTCGCCGTCGAGTCCAGTGGCGGACGCGTGATGCGCTACGCCCACAACACCGGCCGCGTGCTGGGCGTGCCGCCGCAGTCCGTGGCGCTGCTGGCCGCGCTCTTCCTGCGCGGGGCGCAGACCATCGGCGAACTGCGGATCGCGACGGAACGGCTGCACCGCTTCGGCGACCTCTCCGCCGTGCAGGGCTTCCTGGAGGAACTCGCCGAGCGCCCCGCGGGCGCCCTGGTCCGCGAGCTGCCGCGCGCCCCGGGCTCGCGCGAAGCGCGCTGGATGCACCTGCTTTCCGGTGAGCCCGCGCCCGAAATCCAGGCGGCGGCACCGATGGCGGCAGGCGAAACCGTCACGCTGGGCGAGATCGCCGCGCTCAAGGCCAACGTCGACCGGCTCGAACACGAGGTCGCCGAGTTGCGCGAGACGGTCGCGAGGCTCTGCCGCGAGCTCGGCGGGTAAGCGGCTGCGACCGCACCGGTGCACTGGCGTAGGATGGACCTTCCCACCCGAAAAGGCGCAATGCCGTGTCAGAACCCATTTTCAATGCCCGACTCACCGACCTTGCGTCGAAGATTTATGCCGATCTGATCCGCGATGCCGCGGACAAGGCCGGCGGCGAGCTGAAGACGCCGGCCGAGGCGCAGCGCCTCGCGAAGATGAGCTTCAAGCTCTCGCAGTGCTTCTATGGCGTGCTGGACGAGCTGAACGCCGAGAACGAGCCCAAGAACGTCGGCTACACCGTCCAGCTGGACGATCTCGCCAAGTGGAGCCAGCCGGCTGCCAAGCCGTGAGCGACCGCGGCCGGTGACTCGCCGATGAGCGCCGACGCCGCGCAGTTCGCGCACCTGGCGGACTGGATCGGCCGCACGGAAACGCGCACCGACCTGGTCCACGCCGCTCCCATCGCGGCACTGGCGGCACTGCTGGATCGCGACGATGCGGCCCCGCAGGCAGGGGAGGCCATGCCGCCGCTGGCGCACTGGCTGCATTTCCTTCCCGCGCACCGCGAGTCGAAGCTGGGCCCCGACGGACATGGGGCGCGCGGCGAGTTCCTGCCGCCGGTGCCGCTCGCGCGCCGCATGTGGGCCGGAAGCCGCCTCGCGTTCCTGCGCCCGGTCGCCATCGGCGAGACGGTCCAATGCACCTCGCGCATCGCCGCCGTGAACGTGAAGCACGGCCGCAGCGGCCCGCTGGTCTTCGTGACGGTGCGCCACGAGATCGGCAATACCGCAGGCCTCGCCATCACTGACGAACACGACATCGTCTATCGCGGCGAGTCCGGCGCGGCGGCCGCGCCACCCGTGCCGGCGCCGTCCGGTGAGACCTGGTCGCGCGTCGTGCACCCGGACCCCGTGCTCCTGTTCCGCTACTCGGCGGTCACGTTCAATGGCCACCGCATCCACTACGATCACCCCTACGCCACGCGAGTCGAGGGTTACCCCGGCCTCGTCGTGCACGGCCCGCTGGTGGCCACGCTGTTGGTCGACCTCCTGCGGCGCAACCGCCCCGGCGTGGACCTGGCGACGTTTTCCTTCCGCGCGACGCGGCCGCTCTTCGACACGGCACCCTTCACCGTGTGCGGCCTGCCTGACGAAGCCAGGCAGTCGGCGAAACTCTGGACACGCGATGCCGGGGGAGCCGTCACAATGGAGGCCGTCGCCACCTGGCGATAACCGGGAACACCATGGCAAAGACCAACCTGCTTCTCGTACCGGGACTCCTGTGCGACCAACGCCTCTGGCAAGAGCAGATCCAGGGCCTCTCGCAAACCGCCGAATGCAAGGTGGCCGACGTGTCGCGGTCCGACACCGTCGCGGCGATGGCCACCGCCGCCATCGGCGCGATGCCGCCTGGACCCTTCGCCGTGGCCGGGCTCTCGATGGGCGGCTACGTCGCGCTCGAGATCCAGCGCCAGGCCGCGGCGCGCGTCATCGGCCTCGCGCTCCTCGACACGAATGCGCGCGCCGACGCGGAGCAGTCCACCAGCGACCGCCGCCGCATGATGAAGATGGCCGAGACGGACTTCGAGCGCGTGGTGAATGCGCTCCTGCCGAAACTGCTGCTGCCCGCGCACATGCGCGATGCGGCGCTGGTGGCGAAGGTGAAGGCGATGGCCGTCACCACCGGGAAGGAGGCCTATTGCCGCCAGCAGGAGGCGATCATCGGGCGCATCGACAGCCGCCCGCACCTCGCCAGGATCAAGTGCCCGACGCTGGTCCTGTGCGGCAAGGAGGACACCCTCACGCCGGTCGCGCTGCACCAGGAAATGGCGAATGCGATCACCGGCTCGCGCCTCGTGATCGCCGAGCAGTGCGGCCACCTCTCGACGCTGGAACAGCCGCGCCTGGTGACGCTGAACCTCGTGCACTGGCTGTCGGGGCTGAAGGCCTGAATCAGCCGTCGACCTCCCGCCAGCCGGGGATCAACGGGAAGTAGAGCCCGAGCGAGGCCTGCCCGCCCAGCGCGCGGGCATAGCGGCGCAGTTGCTCCACATAGCGGCCGCGCTCGCTGTCCAGGAACGCCTCCACGTCCGCGCCCTCGTGCCGGCTCGTCTTGTAGTCGACGATCCAGCGCCTGCCATCCTCCGCGAGGAACACCCGGTCCATCACGACGAGGCGCACGCGCCCGTCCTCGAGGACGTTCATGCGCACTTCATTGGCGGCTCCGGGCCGGGAGCCGAGTATCCAGCGGCCGCGCGCGTCGGAGACGGCCGTCTCCAGGGCCAGCAGCACGCGCTCGACCGCCGCGGCGCGATCGGCTGCCGGGACGCCGCGGCGCTCGAGTTCGGCTTCGATGCGCGGGCGAACCCTGCGCACGCGCGCTCCGTCCCAATCTCCCAGCCCGTCCTCGGCAATGCGTTGCAGCCAGCGGTGCGCCACCGTGCCGACCTGCCGTGCCGTCTCCCCGACCCAGCTGAACTCGATGCGCGTGAGGGTCTCCCGGGCCTCGGCGCGCGGCGTGAAGGCGGGCTCCGTCACCCGCACCGCCAGCGCCTCCGGCCGGATCCGGCGCAGGTCCTCCACCGTCGCGGGCGACGCGATCGCCGGCGTCGCGCCGGGCACGGCAGGCTGGCGCGGCGCGGACTCGAAGTGCTCCCGCGCAACGGCCCATGCCTTTCCGAGCAGCGAGCGGCTCGCGGGAACGCGCAGCGCCAGGGCCTCGCCGCTCTTCGGATCGATCGCCGCGCGCGCCAGCAGGTGCAGCCGGTGCTCCGCGCGCGTCGCGGCCACGTAGAGCAGCCGCTCGATCTCGTGGCCCTCCTCGCGCCGGTCGAGTTCCCGGAGATAGTCGTAGGCCACATCCTCCGGCACCGCCACTTCCTTGACGGGCGCCATGAGGAGGGCGCCGTCCGCGCGCGACTTCCAGCGGAAAAGCGGCGCATCGCCCGCGCGCGGCAGGCGATCGAGTCCCGGCACGATGACCGTGGAGAACTCGAGCCCCTTCGCCTTGTGGATCGTCATCACCTGCAGCTCCTCGGTCGCGCCGAGATCGGGGGCCCCGTGGAGATCCTCCAGGTGCTCCTCGAGGCGGGCGGGATCGGGCAGGTCGTCGGCCTCTGCGACTTCGTCCAGGCGATCGAAGAAAGTCTCCGCGTCCTCGAGGTCCGTGGGGCCCGCGAGGCAGGCGGGGCCGCCGAGCGCGAGCCACGCGCCCTCGACGCGCTCGCGCAGCGAACCGCGCAGGCGCTCGCGCAAGGCCGCCAGGAGGACATCGCGCACGCGAGCCAGGCGTTCGCGCCCCGCGGCGGAAAGCGCGGACATCCGGGTTTCGTCGACGAGCAGTTCCGGCACCGCGCGGTCGTCGCCCCCCGCGAGGGCGAGGAGGTCCGCGAGCGCGAGCCCGCACCAGGGGGCGCGCAGCACGGCCAGCCAGGCGGCGCGGTCGGCCGCATGGCAAAGCGCGCACGTGAGGGCGACGAGGTCCTGCACGCCCTGGCGTTCCGCCAGCGGCTCGATGTCCACCGCGCGGAAGCGCAGCCCGGCCTCGCGCAGTGCCGGGACGATCCGGTCGAGGTGCGTGCGGTTGCGAACCAGGATGGCGGTCTTGGTACCGGGACGTTCGCGAGCGGCGCTCTCCACCAGTTCGACGACCGTTCGCGCCTCCTCCTCGCGGGCGCGGTCCTTGTCGTCCCCGACGAAGGGATGCCAGGTGACGGCCTCGCCTGCGAGCGGCGCGTGAAACGCTTCCGAGGGCGCGAGGCTCACCGCTCCCTCCGACTCGTCATCCCGGTCGGGCAGGATGTGCCGGAAGGCCGCATTCACCCAGTCGACGACGCCCTGTTGCGAGCGGAAGTTCGTCGTGAGGCGCAGGCGCTCGAAGCGCACGTTGGGCAGGCCCTCGCGCCACGCGCGCAGGAAGAGGCCCACATCGGCTTCGCGGAAGCGGTAGATGGACTGCATCGGGTCGCCCACCGCGAAGACGGTCCGCCCGTCCCCGGGCGTCCACCCCGCGGTGAGCGCCGTGAGCAGTTGCCACTGGCTGCGCGAGGTGTCCTGGAACTCGTCGACCAGGACATGCGACAGGTGCTCGTCCAGGGCGAGGAGCAGGTCGGTCGGCGCGGACTCTTCCCCCAGCGCCTGCACCGCGCCCGCCGCGATTTCCGCGTGGTCGACCGCGCCGCGTTCAGCGAACACGAGGCGGAGCTGCGCGGCCGCGACCGGCAGCACGGAGACCACGGCCGCCAGCGCCTCCCACTGCTCAGCGCCGAACGCGGCGGGCGGCATGATGCGGAGGTCGGCGAGCGCCTGGCCCAGGCCGGGGGCTGCGCGCAGGTCCTCGACGAGGGCGGCGAATTCCTCCTTGGCTCCCTCGCGGCCGCCATCCTTCTTTGCCGGGAACCCCGTGTTGCGGGTCAGCGCCTTGCGCCACTCGCCTCCCGTCGTGAGGAGGAACGTGGCGATTCCCAGCCACGGGACGCCGGCGCCCTCGTCAGCCGCAGGCAGCGTGGTGATCCCGGCGCAGTCGAGCACCGGCGCGTCCATCTGCAGGCGCCGCAATTCGCCCGTGGCGTAGGCGATGAGCGCGCACAGGCGCGGCACCGCGGCCGGCGGAAACAGGCTGCGCGCCCGGTCCATGATCCGTGCGCGCTCCGCGCGGAACGCGCCCTCGATCGCTTCCCGCTCCAGCCGCCCTTCCCAATCCCGGCCGAGCCATTGGTCGCGGCGCGCGAGCATCGCGGCGATGAGCGCTGCGGCCTTGCCCTGGTCGCCGTCGAGGTGCGCGAGCAATCTCGCGATGTCCAGGGCTTTCCCGTGGGCGCGATCGAGCAGGGCCAGCGTGCGCACGGCCGCCTCGTGGAAGAGGTCGCGCGCGTCGTCGACGAGCCCCGGCTGCCATCCGAGCTGGGCGAGCACCGGCATCTGCCGGGTCAGGGAAGCGTTGAACGAGTCGATCGTCTGGATGCGCAGTCGCGCCGTGTTCTCGAGGATGCGCCAGCCGCGTTCCTGGTCGCGCGCCAGGGCCGCCTGCGCGAGGGCATGCGTACGGCGATCGTTGTCGGACGCGGCGGCGGGCAACGGCACCGCGGCCGCGTGCAGCGCCGCAAGGACGCGGCGCTTCATCTCGCCGGCGGCCTTGCGCGTGAAGGTGATGGCCAGTATTTCCTCGGGGCGCCGCACGGTGGCGAGGAGCCGCAGGGTGCGCTGGATGAGGAGTCCCGTCTTGCCCGCCCCGGCTGGCGCCTGCACGATGAAGGAGAGCGACGGATCGAGCGCCTGCTCCCGGACCGCGGCGTCGGCAACCGGCCTGGCGCTCACTCGTCTTCTCCCTCGGCCTCTGGCGCATCCTCGCCGGCGAGCGGGCCGAAGCGCTCGTGCACGCGGCACAGCGATGCCAGGTCGCAGTGCCGGCAGGTGGCCAGCGGCCGCTTCGGGTCGACCTGCGCCTCGCCGGCGGCGAAGCCGGCCGCGACCTTCGCGGTTTCTTCCCGCCACCCGTCGAGCAGCTCGCGCCACGACGCCGCCAGCTTGCGTGCCGTCGCATGCTTCTCCACCGTCGGCACGCCGGGCAGCAGGCCCTCCTCGCGCGCGATGCCCGCGAACCCGAGCTTGCCCGCCTTGAGGCAGGCGAAGGCAACCGCTGCCACCTCTTCGCCTGCGGCGAGCGCGTAGAGCGGCAGCTGCGGATCGTCGGGCCGTTCGCCCAGCCAGCCGGCCACGCGCGGGGAGCCGGTCTTGTAGTCGATGACCGCAAGGCCGCCGCTGTCGAGCCGGTCGAGGCGGTCGATGCGGCCGCGCAGGGCGAGACCTCCGGAGTCGATGACCAGGTCTTCCTCGCGCCGGACCACCGTGAAAGGCGCGCGGTCGCGGTCGATGGCGAGCCATTCGAGCGCCACGCGGGCGAGCCGCGCCCGCTCCAGCTCGGCGAACGGTCCATCCAGACGGCCGGGGCGTTCCGAGCGCAGCCTCGCCACCGCTACCCGCGCAGCGTCGGCGACCAGCGCCTCGAGCGGGGCGGGTGGCAGCGCAACGAGTGCCGCGTGGCTGCCGAGGGTGTGCCAGAGGCGGGCCATGAGGGTATGCACCATTTGGCCGCGCTCGGCCGGCCCGAGCCCCGGCTCGATCGCCTCGAGGCTCTCCGCACCCAGTCTGTGGCGCGCGAAGGCGCGAAACGGGCAGGCCGCCTGGTCCGCGAGGACCGCAGTGCCGCCACGCACCGCCGCGACGCCCACCGGCGGCGCCTGGCGATCGAAATGGGCATCCCAGGCTTCGCGATCCCGGCCGGCGGCGAACAGGGCCTCGCGGAGTCCCTCGAAGGCAGGGATCCGGAGCGACTCGACAGCGACCACCGCGTAGGCGCCGATGAGCGGGCTCGCCTCGAGCGCGCGATCCTCGTCCAGGCGCGCGTGCGAGAACACGACCTCGTCCGCGGCACCTGCCCACGACTGCGTGATGCGCCAGTCGAGCGCGAGCGAGGCTTCGGCCGAGGCCTGCGGCACGCCGGCCTTGCGCTGCAGCGCCACGGGCAGGAACGGATTCGGACGCGGCGACTGCGGCCAGGCATCGTCGGTGAGGCCGGTGACCCAGAGCGCGTCGAAATCGAGCCCCACCGATTCGAGGAGCCCCAACACCTGCACCGGGGCCTCGCCCGACTCCGACTGGAAGACCGTGTCGAGACAGAACTGGCGCAGATGGCGCCTGGCCGCTGCGCCGGTCAGGCTGGACGCCACGACCCCGAGCGAGCCCAGGCGCGCGAGAACCTCATGCCACTTCACGAGTGCCTGGTGTTCAGCGGAATCGAGACCGCGTTCCCCCGGGAACCCGGCTGCCGCGAGACACGCCGCGAAGTGCGCCGCCCAGGCATGGGGTGGCGCGGACCTTCCCGGCGGCGGCAGGGCGGCGACGGCGGCAAGGCGGGAAACGAGCGCCGGACAGCGCGGCGCCCGCCAGCGTCCTCCCTCCTGCGTGACGGTCGCGATCTGCGCGCGCATTCCCTCGAGGTCCAGCAGGGGTGGCGCGGTCCGCCGCAGCGTCGCGTCGAGCTGCGCGCGCGGCGCCAGCTCCGACTCCGCTTCGCCGAGGAAGGGCGAACGCAGCACGCGGCTCGCCTGCTCGAACGGCACCGGCTCCGCGGCGAGGCCGAGCAGTGCCAGGGCCGTGTCGACGATGGGGTACTCCGCGAGGGGCTTGCCCAGCGAAAGGTTGAAGAGTGGCGCCGCGGCGCCCCGGCCGGAGGGTGCGAAGACGCGCGCGAAGACGCGCCGGACCAGTTCGCGGCGCTGCGCGATGTCCGGCACGACCACGGCGATGCGCGGCACGCGCTCCGCAGGCGCCGCCTCGAGGCGCGCGCGCGCCCAGCGCGCGGCCAGTTCGAGTTCCCGCCGTGGCGACTCCACGGGCACGACGCACGGAGCGGCTGCGTGGCCCTGCGGCTGTGCCTCGGCCACGGCAATCCCCGCGGCGCGGCAGGCATCGAGCACGAAACGCTGTGCCGGCGTGACGATGTGGAAGGCGTAGGCGACGAGCAGGCCAGGTTTGCGCACGCCCGGCCGGGCCAGGAATTCCGGAACCATGCCGGACAACCGCGCTGCGTCGATCCATCCGCGCTTGCCCGCCTGCGCTTTCCAGGTCGCGGACCAGCCGGCAAACGCCTGGGCATCCTCGGACCCATCCCAGGATCCGATGGCACCGGCGAAGCCCCAGTCATGCGCCAGCAGCCAGGCGCCCTGCGCCTCGCGCGCGAGCGTCGCGGGGCCCGCCAGCAGCACGCGCGAGGCATCGCGTGCGATGGCCTCCTCCCAGCCGAACAGTTCCTGGTCGGCGGAATAGCGCGGCGCGACCGGCTTGCCCGTGTCGTCGAAGACGGCGTCGTCGTGCAGGCGCTCCAGCCACTCCCGCCAGGCAACGATGTCGGGTGCAGGCCAGCTCGTGCGGCCGGAAGCGAGATGCAGCCCGTCGACTGCGTGCGCGAGGGTCTGCGCCAGCCGGCGGTTCGGGGTGACCACGGTGATCGCGCCCGCGGCGTCGCCGGCGAGGCGTTCCACGAGGTCGCGCCAGGCGAGCGTGTCTGTCGGGGGAGAGGACGCCATGACCGCCATGATAGGCGGCCGCGGGCTCACCCCGTGAGCCCGGAAAGACTCTAGCCGAACTTGGCCAGCAGCTCCGCGGCGTGCTCGAGGCGCTTGTCGACCGCGGCCTTGGCGGACCCGGCGGCGGCAGGCTCGCCTCCCGACTGGATGGCGCAGGAAAGGACGTGATAGAACGCCTTGTCGAGCGCGCGCCGGCTGGCCGAGAGCTGCTGCGTGATCGCCTCGCAGTCCGAGCCCTTCTCGATCATGGCCTGGATGCCGCGCAGCTGCCCCTCCACACGGCGCAGGCGGTGGATGAGTTCCTTCTTGTGCGTCTCGTCGCGGATCGTCGGCATGGTCTGGTCTCCGGAAGTCCCCACCGTTATACACTACCGGGTATAGCATGGCAAGCCCGGGGAGCCCGTTGACATACCATACCCCCTACAGTATAGTGCAGGCCTTCCCCCACTGCACCGGAGCCCTGCCATGACCACCGAAAGACTCGTCCGCATCTTCGCCGGCACCTTCGTCCTCGCCTCCCTCGGCCTGGGCGTTCCCGGCAGCCCGATCTTCGTGAACCAGAATTTCCTGTGGCTCACGGCCTTCGTCGGCGCAAACCTCCTGCAGAGCGGCTTCACCTGTTTCTGCCCGCTGGAGAGCATCCTGAAGAAGTTCGGCGTGAAGAGCGCCGCGCAGCCCGCCTGAGGAGACGCCATGGGCATCACCGCAGCAGATTTCGTCCACGTCGCCTGCCCGAAGTGCCTGGCGCAGAATCGCGTCGATGCGGCCCGCGTGGGCCACGGGCCGAAATGCGGCGGCTGCGGGACGCCGCTCCTCGACGACTCGGTCGTCGAACTCGACGATGCCTCGTTCGACCCCTTCGTCTCGCGCACCAGCGTGCCGGTGCTGGTCGATTTCTGGGCGCCCTGGTGCGGGCCCTGCCGGCAGATGGCGCCGGAGTTCGCGCAGGCAGCCCGGCGCCTCGCGGGACGCGCGCGCCTGGTCAAGGTGAACACCGACCTTTCGCAGTCGCTCGCCGGACGCCACGCCATACGCTCCATCCCCACCCTGCTGCTGCTCAAGGACGGCCGCGAGGCCGGCCGCATCTCCGGCGCACGCCCGGCGGCGGAGCTGGAGCGCTGGGTCCATACTGCCTGAGCATCGAGTCGCCATGAAAATCTCCTCCCTCTTCCTGCCTGCAGCCGCCGCGCTCCTCGTTGCGGCCTGCGATACCGCGGCGCCGCCGGCTGCCCCTCCGGCCACGGCGAAGCTCGCCACGGCGACCGCGGAACTGCGGGAGGTGGAACTCACCACCTCGGCCGAGGCCGTCGTGGAGGCGGTGCGCCAGTCCACCGTCTCCGCGCAGGTCTCCGGACGCATCGTCGACATCCGCTTCGACGTCGGCGACCGCGTGCAGAAGGGCGACGTGATCCTGCGCATCGACGAGCGCGCCGCCACCCAGGCCGTGGCCGCGAGCGAGGCCCAGGTGCGCGAAGCCGAGGCGAGCCTCACCAACGCGCGCGCCCAGTACGAACGCACGAAGCAGCTCGTCGCGCAGAAGTTCGTGAGCCAGGCGGCGCTCGACAAGGCGGAGGCCGACTTCAAGGCCGCCGAGTCGCGCATGAAGGCGACCCTGGCCGGCGCCGGCGCCGCGGCGACCGAAAGGAGCTTCACCACCATCGTCGCGCCCTATGGCGGCATCGTTTCCGCGCGCCACGTGCAGCTGGGCGAGATGGCCTCGCCCGGCAAGCCGCTCCTCACCGGCTTCGACCCCTCGACGCTGCGCGTCGTGGCCACCGTCGCCTCGGCGCAGGTCCCCGCCATCCAGGCCGGCGCCAGGGCGCGCATCGAGGTTCCCTCGCTGGACCGCTGGGTGGACGTGAAGAGCGTCACCGTCGTGCCTGCGGCCGATCCGCGCACGCACACGACGCAGGTGCGGCTCGACCTGCCCGTGGACGCGAAGGGTCTGCTTCCGGGCGTGTTCGCGCGCGCCCATTTCGTCGTCGGGACCGCGCCGCGCCTGATGGTGCCGCGCGCGGCCATCCTGCGCCGCAGCGAGGTCACCGCCGTCTATGTCGTGGACGCCTCGGGCGCGCCGCGCCTGCGCCAGGTGCGCATCGGCTCGGCCGCGGACGCGAAGTCCGTCGAGGTTCTCTCCGGGCTCCGGGCGGGCGAGCGGGTGGCCATCGAGCCGGTGAAGGCCGGCATGACTCCGGGCAGCAATGGCTAGCCCGTCGCCGGAGTTGGGCATCTCCGGGCGGATCGCCCGCCACTTCCAGGACTCGCAGCTCACCCCGCTCATCGCGCTGGTGGCGTTTCTCCTCGGGCTCTTTGCCGTCGCGGTGACGCCGCGCGAGGAGGAGCCGCAGATCAACGTCACGATGGCGAACGTGTTCATCCCGTTCCCCGGCGCGTCCGTGCACGACGTCGAGTCGCTGGTCTCCACGCCCGCGGAGCAGGTGCTCGCGCAGATGGAGGGCATCGAGCACGTCTATTCGGTTTCGCGCCCCGGCATGTCGGTCCTCACCGTGCAGTTCAAGGTCGGCGTGCCGCGCATCGACGCGATCGTGCGCCTGCGCGACACCATGAGCGCCAACCGCGACTGGGCGCCGCCCGAGCTGGGCATCCTCGAGCCGGTGATCAAGCCCCGCGGCATCGACGACGTGCCGGTGGTCTCGCTCACCCTGTGGAGCGACGACGAAGCCAAGGGCGCCTTCGAGCTGGAGCGCGTCGCCCATGCCATCGAGGTCGAGTTGAAGCGCGTGGACGGCACGCGCGAGGTGCAGACGCTGGGCGGGCCCGGCCGGGTGGTGCGCGTGCTGCTCGACGCCGACCGGCTCGCTTCCCACGGCGTCACGGCCCTCGACGTGCGCAACGCGCTGCAACTCTCCAACGTCACCGCACCTACGGGAAGGCTGGTGCGCGAGAACCGCGAGATCGTGGTCGAGACCGGCAACTACCTCGAGTCGGCCGCCGACGTGCGCTCGCTCGTCGTGGGCGTGCAGGAGAGGAGCCCCGTGTACCTGGCCGACGTGGCCGAGGTGACGGACGGCCCCGACCAGCCTGCCCGTTACGTCTGGACTGGCGCTGGCCCGGCCACCGCGGTGAAGGGCATCCGTGCCGCCGGCGAGCACCCCGCCGTGACGCTGCAGGTCACCAAGAAGCCCGGCGAGAACGCCGTCGACGTCGCGAGCCGCCTGATGCAGCGGGTCGAGGAGCTCAAGGGCACGCTCATCCCGGCCGACGTGCACGCGACCGTCACGCGCAACTACGGCGCCACCGCCGACGACAAGGCGAAGAGCCTCATCAAGAAGCTCGTCTTCGCCACCCTCTCGGTGGTCGTGCTGGTCTTCGCCACGCTCGGCCGGCGCGAGGCGGCGATCGTCGGCCTCGCGGTCGTGCTGACACTCGCCTCCACGCTGTTCGCGTCGTGGGCCTGGGGCTTCACGTTGAACCGCGTGTCGCTCTTCGCGCTCATCTTCTCCATCGGCATCCTCGTGGACGACGCCATCGTCGTGGTGGAGAACATCCATCGCCACCGCGGCCTCGCGGGCGGGGAGCTCGCGGGCATCATCCCCGGCGCCGTCGACGAAGTGGGCGGGCCGACGATACTGGCCACCTTCACCGTCATCGCGGCACTCCTGCCCATGGCGTTCGTGACCGGGCTGATGGGCCCCTACATGAGCCCCATCCCGATCAACGCCAGCATGGGCATGCTGCTGTCGCTCGCGATCGCCTTCACGGTCACGCCCTGGCTGGCCCTGAAGCTCCTCCCCGCGCAGCACCACGCGCACGCCTCCGCACTCGACGCCAGGCTGGAGAGCTTCTTCGGTTCGCTCCTCGGTCCCTTCATCACGGCGAGCGACGCCGCGCGCAACCGCCGTCGCCTGGGCGTGGGCGTGGCGGTCGCCATCGCCATCTCCGTCGGGCTCGCCGGCGTGAAGCTGGTGATCCTGAAGATGCTCCCCTTCGACAACAAGTCGGAATTCCAGGTGGTCGTGGACATGCCCGCGGGAACGCCCGTGGAGGTGACGGCGGCGGCGCTGCGCGACCTGGGTGCGCACGTGGCCGGCGTGCCCGAGGTGACCGACTACCAGGCCTATGCCGGGCTCGCCTCGCCCATCAACTTCAACGGCCTGGTGCGCCAGTACTACCTGCGCAGCCTCTCCGAGCAGGGCGACCTGCAGGTGAACCTGGTCGACAAGTCGCAGCGCGACCGCAAGAGCCACGAGATCGCCGCGCAGGTGCGCCCGGCCCTCGAGGAGATCGGCAGGCGCTGGGGGGCCCGGGTGAAGGTGATCGAGGTCCCGCCGGGGCCGCCCGTCCTCTCGCCGATCGTGGCCGAGGTCTACGGGCCCGACGAGGCCGGCCGCATCCGCGTGGCCAAGCAGGTGCGCGAGGCCCTCGCCACGACTCCCGACATCGTCGGCATCGACGATACCGTCGAGGATCCGGCACCGCGCATCCTGCTGCGCATCGACCAGGGGCGGGCCGCGATCGCCGGCGTTTCGCGCCGCGACGTGGTGGAGACGATGCGGGCGGGCCTCTCCGGGATGGATGCGACGCCGCTGCACGACGGGCACTCGAAGTACGAGGTGCCGGTGCGCCTCACGCTGCCCGCGAAAAGGCAGGGAGAACTCGCGGAGTTCCTCAAGCTCACGCTGCGCGCGGCCGACGGCTCGCTCGTGCCGATGGCGGAACTGGTGCGCGTCGTGCAGAACGACCGCGAGCGCCCCGCCTACCACAAGGACCTGCTGCCCGTCGTCTACGTGGTCGCCGACCAGGCCGGGCGCACCGACAGCCCGCTGTACGGCATGTTCGCCGCGCGCGGCAAGGTGGCCGGCCAGGCGCTCGCCGATGGCGGTACCCTAGGGGAGTATTTCATCCGCCCGCCCTCGGACCCCTACCGGCAGTACGCCGTGAAATGGGACGGCGAATGGCAGGTGACCTACGAGACGTTCCGCGACATGGGCCTCGCCTATGCCGTGGGCCTGGTGCTCATCTACCTGCTCGTGGTCGCGCAGTTCCGCTCCTACGTGGTGCCGCTGGTGATCATGGCGCCCATCCCGCTCACCGTGATCGGCGTGATGCCCGGCCACGCCCTCTTCGGCGCCAATTTCACCGCCACCTCGATGATCGGCATGATCGCGTTGGCCGGCATCATCGTGAGGAACTCCATCCTGCTGGTGGACTTCGTGAACCTGAAGGTGGCGGAGGGCGCGGCCTTTCGCGACGCCGTGATGCAATCGGCCTCCGCCCGCGCCAAGCCCATCGCCCTGACGGCGCTGGCCGCGATGCTGGGCGCCGGATTCATCCTGGACGACCCGATCTTCAACGGGCTCGCCATCTCGCTCATCTTCGGCATCCTCGTCTCGACGGTGCTCACCCTCGTGGTGATCCCGGTGCTCTACTACGCGGCCTTCCGCAGGCGGTACGAGACGGCGTAATCCCGGCCGGCCTGCGCTCCCCCGGCCCCGGATGCCCGGGTGTATGGTGCAAGCGATGGCGAACCCGATCCTCCGAACCATCCTGCTGGCGGCCCTGGCGGTCGCCGCGCCGCTCGCGCCGGCGCGGGACATCTACATCGAGCCGGACGCGCCCCTCGTGGCCCGGGTGTTCGACGACACCCTGCGGATGCGCAATCCGGCCGACGCGCGGCAGGCGATCGTGGCGCGGCTCCTGGAGCGCTATGCGGCGGAAAACGGGATCGTCGCCGAACCGGCCGAGGTCGATGCCCAGGCCAAGTCACTGCGCGGCACGCTGCTGGGCGATCGCCTGCGCTGGACTTACCGTCTCGAGGAAATCGACCGTCGCCTCGGAGACCGGGCACTTCCGGCGGCCGGGCGCAAGGCACTCGTGTCCGAGCGGCAGGTCCTGCGCTCGCTCCTGAGGAACGAGCCCGGCGCGCAGCCCGCCCCGACGCCGCAGGAGCACCCGGAGCTCGTGCGACGGCTGGCCGAGGGCACGGTGAAGCAGTGGAAGATCGACCGTGCGCTGCACCGGCAGTACGGCGGGCGGATCGCCGGGCCGCCGGGCGCGCTGGAACCTGTCGACGCCTATCGACGTTTTCTCGAGGAGCGCCGTGATCGGGGCGACTTCCAGCTGTTCACGCCGGAGCTCGAGCGGGAGTTCTGGAAGCCCTACCGCACCGACTCGATGCATGCGCTCCTCGCGCCGGGCAGCCGCGAGGAAGCAGCGGCCTATGCCACGCCGCCGTGGGCGAAGTCAGGCCGGCCTGACTGAACGTGCATGTCGTGGTGTCGGGCACGGTGTCAGACACCGCACTACTTTTCGATGAGGTGCTTCTTGTCCTTGACCGACTTCCACTCGTCGGCATCGGCCGGCGCGTCCTTGCGCTCGACGATGGGCTTCCAGACCTTGCAGAGCTCCGCGTTGAGCGCCGTGAATTCCTTCTGGTCCGCCGGCACGTCGTCCTCCGCGAAGATGGCCTCCACCGGGCACTCGGCCACGCACAGCGTGCAGTCGATGCACTCGTCGGGGTCGATCACCAGCATGTTCGGCCCCTCGCGGAAGCAGTCCACGGGACAGACATCGACACAGTCGGTGTACTTGCACTTGACGCAGGACTCGGTGACCACGTAAGTCATGAAGCGAAACCTTTCTGGAACCGGCTGAATTGAGGCGCGCGAAAGCGTGAAATTTTACCAGAACCGCGCCCCCCGACACTCTCCCCTTCCGCGCCGGCAACGGCGATCGGCTTTGCCTCCGGACGCGGCTTAGGCTACGATTTGGCCTCATCCGTTGCGCCCCGCCGCCCGCTGGCGGCCCTTCCGGGCACCCAACCCCCGCCAGACATATAGAGGTAACCGTGAGCGAACACATCATCCAGGTAACGGACGACTCATTCGACCAGGAAGTCCTCAAGAGCCCCACACCGGTGCTCGTCGACTACTGGGCGGAATGGTGCGGCCCCTGCAAGATGATCGCCCCGGCCCTCGACCAGATCGCGCAGGAATACGCCGGCCGCCTGAAGGTCGCCAAGCTGAATATCGACGAAAACCAGGCCACGCCGCCCAAGTTCGGCATCCGCGGGATCCCGACGCTGATGCTGTTCAAGAACGGCAACGTCGAGGCCACCAAGGTCGGCGCGCTCTCGAAAACGCAGCTGAACACTTTCATTGACAGCAACATCTGAAACCGGATACCCTCGACTCGTCCTGGCTGTGACTCTTTCGGTTGCCGGCTCGTTTCCCGAACACGCCCGCATCACTCCCCGTCCCGCAGCACCCTCCGCAGCCAGGTAACCCCCCCGATATTTCCGGACCGCGCATCCCGCGTGGGCCCGTTCCACACCTCCAGCCCAAGCCACACGCATGTACCTTTCCGACCTGAAGCTCAAACACGTCTCCGAACTCCTCGAGATGGCCACGGAGCTCGAGGGGGCCAACCGCCTGCGCAAGCAGGAACTCATCTTCGCCCTCCTCAAGGCCCAGGCCAAGAAGGGCGAGGCGATCTTCGGCGACGGCACGCTGGAAGTCCTGCAGGACGGCTTCGGTTTCCTGCGCTCGCCCGACACGAGCTACCTGGCGGGCCCGGACGACATCTACGTGTCGCCCTCGCAGATCCGCCGCTTCAACCTGCACACGGGCGACTCGATCGAGGGCGAGATCCGCACGCCCAAGGACGGCGAGCGCTACTTCGCGCTGGTGAAGGTGGACAAGGTGAACGGCGAGCCGCCGGAGAACGCCAAGTCCAAGATCCTCTTCGAGAACCTCACGCCGCTGCACCCCGACAAGCCGCTCAAGCTGGAGCGCGAGATCAAGGCGGAGGAGAACCTCACCGGGCGCGTGATCGACATCATGGCACCCATCGGCAAGGGCCAGCGCGGCCTCATCATCTCGCCGCCCAAGGCCGGCAAGACGGTGCTGATGCAGCACATGGCGCACGCCCTCACGACCAACCACCCGGACATCGTCCTCATCGTGCTGCTCATCGACGAGCGCCCCGAGGAGGTGACGGAAATGACCCGCTCGGTCCGGGGCGAGGTGGTCTCCTCGACCTTCGACGAGCCGGCCACGCGCCACGTGCAGGTTGCCGAGATGGTGATCGAGAAGGCCAAGCGCCTGGTCGAGCACAAGCGCGACGTGGTGATCCTGCTCGATTCGATCACGCGCCTCGCCCGCGCCTACAACACCGTGGTCCCGGCCTCGGGCAAGGTGCTCACCGGCGGCGTCGACTCCAACGCCCTGCAGCGCCCGAAGCGCTTCTTCGGCGCCGCCCGCAACGTCGAGGAAGGCGGCTCGCTCACGATCATCGCCACCGCCCTCATCGACACGGGTTCGCGCATGGACGACGTGATCTACGAGGAGTTCAAGGGCACCGGCAACATGGAAATCCACCTCGATCGCCGCATGTCCGAGAAGCGCGTCTATCCGGCGATCAACGTGAACCGTTCCGGCACCCGGCGCGAGGAGCTCCTCATCGTCCCGGAGATCCTTCCCAAGGTCTGGATCCTGCGCAAGCTCCTCTACGGCATGGACGAGCTCGAGGCGACGGAATTCCTGATCGACAAGCTGCGCGCCACCAAGAGCAACGACGAGTTCTTCAATTCGATGAAGAAGGGCTAGGCGCGGCCCCGGGGAGCCATTTTGGTGCGTAACGGGGTCTCCGGCACCCGATTCGACTCCGTATACCCCTGATTGGCATAGGATTTGCGTTGGGTAGGCGTTTCAGCGATAATGCGCGTTTCCCGGCAGCCGGTTTGGGTACATCCCGCCCGGCGCCCAGCAAGCGAGAAAGGCGCGAGAGACCATGAAGGAAGGCATACACCCCAATTACCGCGAGGTCGTTTTCCTCGACACGAGCTGCGATTTCGGCTTCGTCACCCGCTCGACCGTCTCCACCAGCGAGACGATCAAGTGGAAGGATGGCAAGGAGTACCCGGTCTACAAGATCGAAATCTCCGCCGAGTCCCACCCGTTCTACACGGGCAAGCAGAAGATCGTGGACACCGCCGGCCGCGTCGACAAGTTCAAGAAGCGCTACGCCCGGAAGTCGGCCACGCCTTCCTGAGGCTTCCCGCATGGAGCCGGCGCCAAGTGAGCGCCCGCTCGCCTGACCAGAGAAGGCAGCCTTGGCTGCCTTTTTTGTTGCCGCGACTACAATAGCCCATGCCTTGCCGCCAACCGGACCGCGCGTGAACCGCGCCGCCGAACCCGTCGTCCCCTCCCTGCGGCGGACTATCGCCTGGGACGGCACGCGCACGCCGGTCAAGACCGTGCTGTTCCTCGTGATCTGCCTGGCCTGGCTGCTGCCGGGCCTGGTCGGGCACGACCCGTGGAAGACGGACGAAGCGCTGGTGCTCGGCGCGGTCGCCGAGATGCTTCGCACCGGCGACTGGGCGGTCCCGCTCCTGGCCGGCGAGCCGTACCTGGACCGGGCCCCCCTCTTTTTCTGGACCGCGGCCGCTTTCGCCAAGGCTTTCGGCACCTGGCTGCCGCTGCACGACGCCGCGCGCCTCGCCTCGGGCTTCTACATGGCCCTGACGATGGCCATGGTTCACGTGGCAGCCGTGACGCTGCATGGCCAGCGCGCCGGGCGCATCGCGGTCCTCCTGCTGATCGGCTGCCTGGGTCTGCTCATCCGCGCCCACGAGATGAGCACCGACCTGGCTGGCCTGGCCGGCGTCGCGCTCGGCGTGGCGGGCCTGTGCCTTGCCGTCACGCGCCCGTGGGTCGGCGGGCCCATGCTGGGCCTAGGCGTGGGTATCGCCTTCCTCGGCGACGGGCTCTTGCCGGCCCTCCTCATCGGCGCTCTGGCTGTGGCGCTGCCAGTGTCGGGCGCCGCCTGGCGCACCCGCCAGTTCGCCCTGGTGGTGGCCATCGGTGCGGCCATCGCCGTGCCGATCGTCTGCGCCTGGCCGCTGCTGCTCGCCCGGCGCGCCCCGGAGCTGTCCGCGGAGTGGCTGGGAGTGGCGCTCGCCACGCGCTGGTCGCTCGGCGTATCGCGCGGCGTCTTCACCGACATCACTTATTTCGCGAAGATCCTGCCGTGGTACGCGTGGCCGGCGCTGCCGCTGGCGGCATGGACGCTGTGGCGGGCGCGCAAGACCTGGGCCGCCCGGGGCGACCTTCGCCTGCCGACCGTGGCCGCCGCGCTCTTCTTCATCCTGCTTTCCGTGCTGGCCGAACCGCGCGAAGTGAATGCGATGCCGCTCCTCGTGCCGCTGGTCCTGCTGGGCGTGGCCGAACTCGATACCCTCCCGCGCGGCGCGGCGAGCGCGCTGGACTGGTTCGGCGTGACCACCTTTCTCCTCATCGCGCTCGTCCTGTGGCTGGGGTTCTTCGCGGCCATGAGCGGCAGTCCGGCAGGCGTGGCCGCCTGGCTGCAACGCGAGATCCCGGGCTACCACTACCCCTTCCGGTTCATCCCGTTCGCGCTGGCGACCCTCCTCACCTGCATCTGGGTGGCGGTGGTGGCGCGGTCGCTGCGCACCACGCGCCGTGCCGTGGTCAACTGGACCGCCGGCATCACGATGGTCTGGATGCTCACGATGATGCTCGGGCTGCCGCTCATCGACCAGGCGCGCAGCTATCGCGGCGTGTCCGCCAGGCTTGCGGCCGAACTCGGCTCGTCGCGCTGTACCATCGGAGCGGGGGTCGGCGATGCGCAGCGCGCCCTCCTCGACTATTTCAACGGGTTGCGCCTGGTGCGCCCGGAGCATCGCGATGCCGCGCGGTGCGACACCCTCCTCGCGCAGGTTTCCGCGGGCCGCTCGCCGCAGGTCGACGGCAAGCGCTGGAAGGAAGCCTGGCGCGGCTCGCGCCCGGGCGACCGCAGCGAGTCGTTCGTCCTCTACCGGCGCTCCCGGTAGAGCAGCCCGGCGCGGATCATCGCCTTCTCGATCTCGACGCCCACGAACACCACGCAGGACAGTGCCAGGCACAGCCCCAGCTCGCCGGCGGTGAGCGGCTGCGTGTGGAAGATGCCGTTGAGCCACGGCACGTAGATCACCGCGAGCTGCAGCGCCAGGGTGAGAACCACGGCGCCGGCCAGCGACAGGTTGGAGGCGATTCCCTGCGTGAAGAGGGAGTCGCGCTCCGAACGGATGGCCAGCGCATGACCGAGCTGCGAGAGCGCCAGCACGGTGAACACCATCGTCTGCCAGTGCGCCGCGCCGCTCTTCCAGGCCCACGCCTGCACCGCGATGCAGACACCGCCCATCAACAGTCCCACCCAGACGATGTGCTGCCACAAGCCGTGCGCAAACACGTTCTCCTGCGGCGCGCGCGGCGGGCGGCGCATGAGCCCGCGCTCCCCGGGCTCCATCGCCAGCGCGAGTCCCGGCAGCCCGTCGGTGACGAGGTTCACCCACAGGATATGGATCGGCAGCAACGGGATGGGAAGACCTACGAACGGCGCGAGGAAGATGGTCCAGATCTCGCCCAGGTTGCCGGCCATGGCGTAGCGGATGAACTTGCGGATGTTGTCGTAGATGCGGCGGCCCTCGCGCACGGCCGCGACGATGGTGGCGAAGTTGTCGTCGAGCAGGACGAGATGGGACGCCTCGCGGGCGACGTCGGTCCCCGAGCGTCCCATCGCGACACCCACGTCGGCGCGATTGAGCGCCGGCGCATCGTTCACGCCATCGCCGGTCATGGCGACGATCTCGCCGCGCGCCTGGAGGGCCTCGACGATGCGGATCTTCTGCTCCGGGTTCACGCGCGCGTAGACGGCCGTCCGCCCTGCGGCCTCGCGCAAATCCTCCAACGACAGGCGCGCGAGCTCGGCACCGTCCATCACATGCCCGCCCTCGCCGAGGATTCCCAGGCGCCCTGCGATCGCCCTCGCGGTGACGGGGTGGTCGCCCGTGATCATCACCGGCTTGATTCCGGCCGAAACGCATTCCGCCACTGCCGCCGCGGCCTCCTCGCGCGGCGGATCGAGCAGTCCGACGAGCCCGAGCAGCAACAGGCCGGACTCCACCTCTTCCTCCTCGCCCGGCGGCAACCGGGGCCAGGGCCGGACCGCTACCGCGAGCACGCGCAACCCGTCCGAGGCCATGGCCTCGGCCACCGCCAGCACTGCCCTCGGTTCGATCGCAGCCGCGTCGCCTGCGCCGGCCACGCCGCCGCAACGAGCCAGCACCGATTCGGGTGCGCCCTTGGTGAACGCAACGTAGGCCTCGCCGTCGCGGTGGAAGGTGGTCATGCGCTTGCGTTCCGAGTCGAACGGCAGCTCCATGACGCGCGGACATTGCGGCGCGAGCAAGGCCTTGTCGTATCCGCCTTCCCGCGCCAGCTGGTAAAGGGCGGTCTCGGTGGGGTCCCCTTGCAGCTCGCCGTGGGAGCCGGTCTCCGCATCGTTCGAGAGCGCCATCGCGCGCAGCAACTCGGACCACGGCGGCCCCTGCGGTGGCGGCGCAGGGGCCTCGACGAACTGCCCGGCCGCCCACATCCGCGTCACCTGCATGCGGTTCTGCGTGAGCGTTCCGGTCTTGTCCGAGCAGATGATCGTGACCGAGCCCAGCGCTTCCACCGCCGGCAGCCGGCGCACGAGCGCATTGCGTTGCGCCATCTTCCCGGCCCCCATGGCCAGCGCCACGGTCACGACCGCCGGCAGCGCCTCGGGGATCGCCGCCACCGCGAGGCTCACCGAAGTGAGGAACATGAGCGCCAGGGGCTCCCCGCGCAGCAGGCCGGCGACGAACACGATCGCACAGATGCCGAGTGCCGCGAGCGCCAGCCGCTGGCCGAAATGCGCCAGGCGCCGCTGCAACGGGGTGTGGCCCTCGGTGGCGGACTGGAGGAGTGCAGCGATGCGGCCCAGTTCCGTGGCCATGCCGGTTGCCGCGGCGATGCCGCGCCCGCGACCGTAGGTGACCACGGTGCCCTTGTAGGCCATGTTGGTGCGGTCACCGAGAGCGGCGGCGCCGGTGGTGACGGGCGCGACCTGCTTGTCCACCGGGAGCGACTCGCCGGTGAGCGCGGCCTCCTGGACCTTCAGGCGCACCGCTTCGACCAGGCGCAGGTCCGCGGGCACGACATTGCCCGCCTCGAGGAGCACGAGATCGCCGGGCACCAGTTCGCGGGCGGGAACGTCCGTGACCTGGCCGTCGCGGATGACGCGCGCGTGCGGCGCGCCGAGCCGGCGCAGCGCGGCCATGGTGCGTTCGGCGCGGTACTCCTGGATGAAGCCGATCACCGCGTTCAGGATCACGATGACCACGATCGCGATGGAGTCCTGCAGCTCGCCCACCACCCCGGCAATCACCGCGGCCACCAGCAGCACGACGATCATGAAGTCGGTGAACTGGCCGGCCAGCATCAGCCACGGCGAGCGGCGTTCGCCCTCGGCCAGCTCGTTGGCGCCGTGCGCCTCGAGCCGCCTTCCGGCCTCGCCGTTCGCGAGCCCCGTGCGCGGCTCCGTATCCAGGCGCGCGGCGACTTCAGCCGCCTCGAGGCGGTGCCAGTCGGGACGGGGTTCGGCGGCCTTGACGCGCGGATCCATGTGCCCCCTCCTAGAAGCCGAAGGCGCGCAGCACCAAGAGGTAGACGAGGATGGTGAGCGTGTCCTGCAGCACCGTGGCCATGGGCCCGCTGCCATAGGCCGGGTCCACACCGCGCCGCGCCAGGAACCACGGGAAGGCGATGCCGATGCCGCTTGCCATCGTGCCGGCGGCGAACAACGACGTGCCGACCGCGCCGGCCAGCCGTGCGTCACGAAAAACGAGGGTAACGATGGCAAACGCGAGCACGCCCAGCACCGCCCCGATGACCGCACCCGTGCGCAGCTCGCCGCCGATCAGGTGCCCGATGCCCGAGTGCGTCAGCGAGAGCCCCCGCACGGCGATCGCCTCGCTCTGCGTGCCGATCGCATCGGCGAGGTACACGATCGCCGGCACGAAGAACGCGACCGCCACGTGTGCCTGGATCATTTCCTCGAAGCCCGCCATCGCCGCCGTCGCGGCGGCGCTGCCCGCGAGACCCGCAATGAGCCAGGGGAGGCGGTGACGCGCGCGGCGCATCGGCGGATCGTCGATGGCATGGCGGGCGCGGGAAGTCTCGCGCACGATGCCCGCGAGCCGGTGGATGTCCTCCACGTGCTCGCGCCGCAGCACCTGCAGCAGCGCCTGCGGCGGCACGACGCCGAGCAGCGCGCCGCTGCCGTCGACCACCGGCAGCGCATCGACGGCGTGGTGCAGGGCGAGGGAAGCCGCATGCTCCTGGTCGTCCTCGGGATGGGCGCGCGGAAAGTCGCGCGCCATCACCGCGCCCACGGGCGTTTCCGGATCGGTGGCGAAGAGCTTGCGGATGGCGACCACGCCCTCGAGATGCCCGTGCGGGCCGACGATGCAGACGACTTCCACGCAGGAGGGCCGCTCGCGGGCCAGGCGCTCGCGCACCTCGCCGACCGGCTCGCCGGCCGCAGCCCGGGCAACGTCGGCCACGACATGGTC
>CAZOIB010000199.1:0-7338 GCA_964579785.1 uncultured Lysobacter sp.
CTGGATGATCCCCATGCCGCCGACGTGGAAGAACGGCAGCGACGCGAGCCAGCGGTCGCCCGGGGCGAGCGGCAGCACCTGCGCCGACGCGCGCGCGCTTGCCAGTTCGTTGCCGCGCGTGAGCACCGTGCCCTTGGGCCGCCCCGTCGTCCCGGAGGTGAAGACGATCGCGGCCTCGCGCGCCGGATCGTCGTGTCCCGCTGCCGGCGTGCGGTCTCCCGACGCCAGCGAGTGCCACTCGGAGAGAGGAACCACGCGTACCGCCGTCTCCTTTGCCGCGGATCCTCCTGCCGCCATCTCGCGAGCCGCCAGCGCATCGCCCGCAATCACCACCGGCAATGCCGCGCGCGCGACCTGCCACGCGATCTCCGGATTCGCCAGGCGCGTGTTGAGCGGCACCAGCACGCCGCCCGCCCGCGCAACGGCCAGCGCGATCACCATCCACTCGGCCGAGTTCTCCGCCCACAGGCCAACGCGTGTCCCGCCGCCTACGCCGAGTGTGCGCAGGCGACCGGTGGCGATGGCGACCCTGTCCTCGAGCTGCGCATAGGTGACGGTCTCGCCGCCGGCGACGATGGCGAAAATGGGGCCTGTCCCTGTTTTCATGGCGCGCGGCTGCGCAGGCGCACACCCAGGCCGGGTCCCTGCGGCAGGACCATCTCGCCACCGTGCGGCGGGTCGAGTCCCTCCACCGGCGCCTCCTCCAGCAGGCCGACGGTCGCGAGCCCGTGCGCGCGCTCCGGACCCGGAAGGCTCGCCGCGAGGTGCAGCGCGCCCGCCACGCCGACCGCCGTATCGAGAACGGACGTCACGACCACGCCCAGCCCCGCCTCGATCGCCGCGACCGCCAGTTCGCGCGTCGGCCGCAGCCCGCCCAGCGCCATGGGCTTGAGCACCAGCACGTCGGCGCCCCGCTCGCGCAATACGCGCCAGCCTTCCTCCAGCGTTTGCGGATCGGCCGCGACCGGGATGTTCGTGCGCCGGCCGACGGCCCGCGCATCGCCCCTGACCGGCTCTTCCACGTACTCGATGTCGCACGCCTCCACGGCCTGCAGCACGCGGAGCGCCGTCGACTCGTCCCAGGCTCCGTTGGCGTCGATGCGGATCGCCACACCGGCGCCCACCCGCTCGCGCACCGCGTGGATACGTGCGATGTCGGTATCCGGCGCGGCCGAGGCGACCTTGAGCTTCACCGTCCGGAAGCCCGCGTCCCGGGCCCTTCCCGCCTCCGCCGCCACCGCCTCGATGCCCGACTGGAAAAGCAGCGCATTCACCGCGACGCGTTGCCGCGGGGAATCGGCCAGGAGGTAGGCCGCGGGCCGGCCATAGCGCTGCGCATCGAGATCCAGCATGGCGAGATCGAAGGCCGCGTCGCGACAGGGGCCGCCGGCGATCGCCTGCGCGAGAGCCGCCGCGGAGTCGAGCGGTCCAAGCGGAGCCGCTTCACCCAGCCCGATGCGCCCGTCCTCATGCTCGAGGCGCAGCCACGCGCCCCGGCGCACCGTCCAGGCACCCGCGCCCGTGGCGACGGTGTCGCGGAAGGCGATGGCGTAGGGAATGAATTCGTGGCGCAAGCCGGTGCCCGCGCGCTTCGCCCGTCAGGGCACGCGCCTGAACTTGCCGAAGTCGGGCTTGCGCTTCTCGACGTAGGCGTTGCGGCCTTCCTGCGCCTCCTCGCTCATGTAATAGAGGAGTGTCGCGTTGCCGGCCAGCTCCTGCACGCCGGACTCGCCGTCGGCCACCGCGTTGAACGCGCTCTTCAGGCAGCGCAGCGCGAGCGGGCTGTGCTGCAGGATCTCGCGGCACATGGCGACGGTGGCCTTCTCCAGGTCCTTCAAAGGCACGACTTCGTTCACCAGGCCCATCTGCAATGCCTGCTTCGCATCGTATTGCCGGCAGGTGAACCAGATCTCCCTGGCCTTCTTGGGACCCACGAGGTCGGCGAGGATGCTGGAACCGAAGCCGCCGTCGAAGCTGCCGACGCGCGGGCCGGTCTGCCCGAAGCGCGCGTTGTCCGCGGCGATGGTGATGTCGCACACCACGTGCAGCACGTGGCCGCCGCCGATCGCGTAGCCCGCCACCATCGCGAGCACCGGCTTGGGGCAGGAGCGGATCTGCTTCTGCAGGTCGAGCACGTTCAGGCGCGGCACGCCGTCGAGGCCGACGTAGCCCTTGTCGCCGCGGATGCGCTGGTCGCCGCCGGAGCAGAACGCGAGGTCGCCCGCGCCGGTGAGGACGATGACGCCGATCGCCGGGTCCTCGTGCGCGTCCTTGAACGCGCGCGCGAGCTCGTGGAGCGTGGTCGGGCGGAAGGCGTTGCGCACCTCCGGGCGGTTGATCGTGAGCTTCGCGATCCCCTCGGCCTTGTGGTACAGGATGTCCTCGAACTTGCCGACCGGCTTCCAGGCCGCGGCCGGGACCACGGTCGTGGCCGGAGCCGATGGCCTGGTCACCTTCTTCTTCGGCGCTGTTTTCTTCGTCATGCGTCGTTGCTCCTCAAGAAAAGGGGCCAGGCTCGAATTTCACCCTTGAAAAATCGAGCCTGGCCCCTTTTTCAGAAATCGTTCCAGTTCGGCGGCGCACTCCTCGGCGCGCTCGATGGGCACGGCGTGGCCGGCACCAGCCACGATACGCAAGTCGGAGCCCGCGAGGCGCGCCGCCATCTCGCGCGCGATGGCGGCGAACTTCGCATCCTCTTCCCCGGCCATGAGCATGACCGGCATGGCGAGGCGCGAGAGCTCGGCGTGGAGGGGCGGCTGGAAGCCCGTGCCGAAGGCGCGCAGTGCCGCCGCAAGCGGCGCGGCCTGCTGTGCCAGACGCTGTTCGCGCATCGCCTCGCGTAGCGCGGCCGGCAGCTTCGCCTGCGTCGCGAACAGCGGGTTGGCCTCCCATTGCCGCACGAAGGCCGCCACACCTTCGCGTTCGATCCCGTCGGCGAGCGCCAGGTCGGACGTCGCGCGACTCGCGCGCTCGCCATCGTCGGCGATGCCCGGCGTGGCGCCGATGAGTACCAGCCCCGCCACGCGATCCGGATGGCGCAGCGCGAACCCCAGCGCGAGGCGGCCACCCATCGAATAGCCGGCGAGCGCGCAGCGCTCCACGCCGAGGAGGTCGAGCAGCGCGGCCAGCGCATCGGCGGCGCGTTCGAGGCGCCAGTCCTCCGGCGGCAGCGGCGCATCGGTTCCGCCATGCCCCGGCAGGTCGGGGAAGATGCAATGGCGGCCCGGCAGCGCCTGCGCGACCGGCAGCCAGAACTCGCCCGTGCCGGTGTAGCCATGCAGCATGACGAGCGGCACGCCAGCCTGCGGACCGCGTCGCCGCACTTGCCAGTGGATGCCGCCGGCCTCGACGCGGTCGGCGTGCACGCCGGGCAAACGCGCCAGCGCCGCCTGCTCGCAAACCGTCTCGCGACGATCGCTGCGCCATTCGATGACGCGCACGCCACCGCCGGAAAGCGTTTCGCCGGCGAGCGCGTTCACTTCTTCGAGCGTGACCGCCACCCGATGCTCGATGCCGGCGGTGCGCGAGACGCCGGCCAGATCGCAGCCGTGCGGCGTGCCGAAGAGCGGCTCGAAGACGTCCTCGTGCCGCGCCACCGGCAGGTGCGAGAAGATGCCGCCGCCGTCGTTCTCGAGCAGGAGGATGGCGAGCGGCGTGGCCAGCTCGCGCGCCGCGCGCAGGCCGCCCGCGTCGTGCAGAAAGGCGAGGTCGCCGGTGACGAGCAGCAGCGGCGCGCCGCTTCCCTTCGCGGCGCCGATGGCGGAGGAGAGGATGCCGTCGATGCCGTTGGCGCCGCGGTTGACGTAGACCTCCACGCCGCTCGCGAGCTTCGGCACGGCCATCTCCGCCCAGCGGATCGGCATGCTGCTCGACAGGAAGAGCGCGCCCTGCGCGGGCAGCGCAGCGCAGGCCGCCACGACGGCGGCCGCTTCGCGCGGGACGCCGGGCAGCAGCGCACGCGCGCCCTCCTCGGCAGTTGCCAGGAGTGCGGTCCACGCGTCGTCGTCGCGCGAAGCACGCTTCACGTGCGCGGCCAGCGCCGCGCAGGTGGCGCTCGCCGCTCCGACGATGACTTCGGTCACGATGCCGTCGGGGTCGCGGCGCCGCGCGTCGGGCTGGATCGCCACCAGGGGCGGACGATGCCTGGCGAGCCACGTCGCGAGCGTCTTCGAGGTGGGGATGCCGCCCAGGCGCAGCACGAAATCCGGCGCCAGCGCGGCCAGCGCCTCGTCGCGCAGGAAGAGATCGCCCAGCGAACAGACGGTGACGCCCTCGGGCACGACCGCGCCGCGCAGTCCCGAGGCGATGTCGGCGAAGATCGGCATGCGCGCCGCACGCGCCAGATCGAGCACGGCGGGCGCCTCGGCGACCGTGACCGCGCCGGGGCCGGCGACGAGCAGCGGACGCTGCGCCTTGCCCAGGCGCGCGGCGAGCGCCTTGAGCGCAGGGAGCCCCGCGGCCGCTTTCGTGGTTTCCGACACCGCGTCGGACACCACCGCGCGCAGTTGCGGCGCCAGCGCGAGCCAGGCCTCCTCGCACGCGGGCATCTCGTCGGGCGCCGGCACGAGCGGCTCGCGGAACGGGACATTCAGGTGCACCGGCCCGACCGGACCCGCCAGCGCAGCGAGGCATGCGTCGCGTGCCGCCTGCGCGGCGACGGCGGGATGCGCGCCTTCGTCGTCGGCACAGGCCAGGTCGCGAAAGAGGCGCACGTGCGAGCCGTACAGGTGCAGCTGGTCGATGGTCTGCGCCGCCCCCGTGCCGCGCAGTTCGGGGGGACGGTCTGCCGTGAGCACGACGAGCGGGGCTCCCGCGAGAAAAGCCTCCGCCACCGCGGGCAGGAAATTCGCCGCCGCGGTGCCGGACGTGCAGACGATCGCCACGGGCGCGCGCGTCGCCTTGGCGATGCCAAGCGCCAGGAATGCGGCGCTGCGCTCGTCGATCTGCACCGCGATCGCGATGCGCGGCTCGGCATGCGCCGCGAACGCGAGCGGCGAGGAACGCGAACCGGGGCTCAGGCAGAGGTGCCGCACGCCGCTCGCGACGAGACCATCGACCAGCGCACGCGCCCAGAGCAGGTTGGCCTGCGCGATGGCAGCGGGCGGGCTGGCGCGCGTCGTGGACACGCCTTCTGCAATGCCGCTGCCGGTCCGCGGCGCGGCGCCGCGACCCGGTCGGGTCACGCCCGCTCCGCGAACAGGTTGATGAAGGAGGCGGCCTTGCGCGCGGTCTCGTCCCACTCGGCCACGGGATCCGAGCCGCGCACGATGCCGGCGCCACCGTAGGCCGTCATGCGATTGCCACGCACGACGCCGGAGCGGATGGCCACCGCGAAGTCGGCCTCGTCGGCGCCGATCCAGCCGACCAGCCCCGCGTACCAGCCGCGCGGGCGCTGCTCGAGCGCGTGGATGAGATCCATGGCGCGCAGGCGCGGCGAGCCGCCCACGGCTGCCGTCGGGTGCAGGGCGCCGACCAGCTCGCTCAGGCCAACGCCGTCGCAAAGCTGCGCGCGGATCGGGCTCCACAGGTGCAGCACCTCGGCGAGCGCGAGGATGCGCGGCTCGGCCGGCGACTCGAGCGCGCGCACATGCGGGGTGATGGCGGCGAGGATCTCGTCCAGGACAATGCGATGCTCGCGGCCGTCCTTCTCGCTGGCGAGGAGTGCGGCGGCATTGCGTGCTTCCGCTTGCGGCGTGGAGCCGCGCGCGATGGTGCCGGCGAGGCAATCGCAGGAGATGGCGGAGCCGTGCTGGGTGACCAGCCGCTCCGGGCTCGCGCCGAGGAATGCGGATTGCGCGTCGAAGCGCAGGCAGAAGCGCATGCCGTGCGGATCGCGCGCGTGCACCAGGCGCAGCAGTTCCCAGGCATCGATGGGCCGCCCGGCGTCGAGAACGATGTCGCGCGACAGGACGACCTTGCGCACGGCGCCGGACTCGATGTGACCGAGCACCTCGCGCACGGCGGCGATCCACCGCTCGCGCGCTTCCGGCGAAGCGGCTTCCACGACGCGCAGCGGGACGGCCGTCGCGATTTCCGCGCGTGCAGCCTGCGCGAGGCGTGCGATGAGCCGGCGCGCCTCGGGTTCCGGCGTGCCCAGCACGGTGACCTCGGCGCGGCCGGCGCTCTGGCGCAGGATCACGCGCGGCAGGACGAAACGCGCCGCTTCGCCATCGGGCCAGCCGGGGTTGGCGCCGTGCCGCGGGTCGAAGGCGATGCCGCCCACGAAGCGCACGACCCGGGGATCGGCGGCCATGCTCGCAAGGACTTGCAACCGTTCGCGTGCGCGCGCGAGGACTTCCAGCGCGGGGCCGAAGCCCGCTCCGGCCGGAACCACCAGCGAGTCGATCTCGCCGAGAGCCAGCCAGCGCTCGCCGTCGCCCGCCGAATCGGACCAGCCGATCTGCGGCAGGAAAGGCGCCGCGGCGCCCAGCCGAGACGGCAAGGCATACAGGTCGTCGCAGTCGATCGACGCCCGGATGGCGACGCAGCCGAGAGCCGGCTCGAGCGCCGGTGTCGACGTCAACACATCATCCACGGGAGTCCTGCGGCCTTTCTGTCCGGCACGGCGCGCGCCGAAACCGGTCGTGAGCGTTGGTAGGTCCCGAATTATACAAACCGCGACCCGCAGGCTGCTGCGCGGCATCAAGCCCGCGGAGGGGTATAGGCATTAGTTTTTCTATGTCATTGCTTTCGTTTTTCTCGTTTGTCCCCCGCTTCGCTGCGGCGCAGCATTCCACTATCGCAGCGTGCCTCCGCTTGGCGGTGGCTCGTGCGCAAACCCGAAGAGAGCAACCATGCACCTGAAAACCGCTTCCTCCCGAGTCTCACTCGAACCCGGCCAGGTCCTCACCCTGGACGACGCCGCGGGCGTGCACATCCGCCCCAACAAGGCCAAGGTCTGGATCACCGAGGAAGGCGACTGCACCGATTTCGTCGTCAATCCGGGCGAAGACTTCGTGGTGAACCACGCCGGCCGCACCATCATCCAGGCCATCGACCCGACCTGGGTCGACCTCGAAGAAGCCGCCTGACCTGAAAAAAAAGGGGCCAGGCTCACTTTCTTCGGGAAAGTGAGCCTGGCCCCTTTTTCGTTCCGATCTCGGACTCGAGCCACGCGACGAATTCGCGCGTCTCCGGGCGACCTGCCGCCGCGGGTGCGATGACGGCGTGGATGGCGCGCGGAATCTGCAGGTGCCGCCCGAACGGGGCCACGAGCCGGCCCTCGCGGATGCTCAGGTCCACCACCGACAGGCGCCCGAGCGCCACGCCCTGGCCGTGCAGGGCGGCGTTGATCACCTGGTCGTACTGGTCGTAGATGAGCGAGCCCGCGGGCACCAG
>CAZOIB010000200.1:0-11770 GCA_964579785.1 uncultured Lysobacter sp.
GCCGTGGCCGAGCCGGTGATCTACATGATCGACCAGTTCGTGGTGGGCGGCTTCTACCGCGTGCACACCGCGCGCGGCAAGGACGAGAACCTGAACGCCCCCGGCATGGAGTTCCGCCCGCTCGCCTTCGAGACCGACTGCCATTCGCCGGACTGCGCCGGCGCCCCCGGGGATCCGCCCAACCGCTTCTACACCTACGGCGTGGTGGCGCGCCTCGCCACGCTCGCCGCGGCGATCGAGCTGGAGGAAATGGCGGCGGACGCCGAGGAAGCCGCACCGCTGGCCGCAAGCGCATGAAGCTCGCGTTCATCGTCGACCCGCTCGGGAGCCTTAAGCCCCGCAAGGATTCCTCCATCGCCATGATGCGCGCGGCCTCGCGGCGCGGCCACGAGGTCTATGCACTGGGCATGGCCGACCTCTACGTCGAGAACGGCACCGTGCTCGGCCGGGCCGTGCCGCTCGCCATCGACGAGAGCGACGCGGGCTGGTGCCGCGAAGGCGGCGCCGAGGAGGTGCCGCTCGCGTTCTTCGACCTGGTCGTCATGCGCAAGGACCCGCCCTTCGACGCGGAGTACTACTACGCCACGTTGCTGCTCGAGCGCGCCGAAAGCGAGGGCGCGCGCGTGGTGAACTCGCCCCGGGCGTTGCGCGACTGGAACGAGAAGCTCGCGATCCTGCGCTTTCCGCAGTTCACGCCGGCCACCCTGGTCGCGCGCGATCCGGCGCGCGTCCACGCGTTCATCGACCGCCACGAGGACGTGATCCTCAAGAAGCTCGATGGCATGGGCGGCACGATGATCTTTCGCGTGCGCGCGGGGGACCCCAACCGCAACGTGATCGTCGAGACGATGGTGGGCGATGCCGAGCGCACGATCATGGCGCAGAAGTACGTTCCGGAGATCGCGCAGGGCGACAAGCGCGTGCTGGTGATCGAGGGCGTGCCCTTCGCCTGGAGCCTCGCGCGCATCCCGAAGACCGGCGAGACGCGCGGCAACCTGGCCGCGGGCGGCACCGGGGTGGCGCAGCCGCTCTCCGCGCGCGACCGCGCGATCGGGGAGGCGGTCGGCGTCGAGCTCGTCCGGGCGGGCATCGTCCTCGCCGGCCTCGACGTCATCGGCGACTTCCTCACGGAGGTCAACGTGACCAGCCCGACCTGCCTGGTCGAGATCGCGCAGCAGACCGGCGAGGATGCCGCCAAGCCGCTGCTCGACGCCTTCGAGCGCCTCGGGCGCCAGTCGCCGGGAAGATGAAGCCCGGCGAGCGCCTCGCCGCGCTCGAGGGACTGCGCGGGTACGCTGCCCTGCTCGTGTTCCTGGTCCACGCCTTCGGCGTCCTCGCCACGCGCCTGTACGGCATCGACCCCGACCATTACTCGCTGTGGGGCGAAACGCAGCCGGCCCTCGCCTTCCTCGTGCTCCTGCACCGGTCGCACTACGGCGTCGACCTGTTCTTCGTGCTCTCGGGGCTCCTCATGGCCGACCTCGCGGCCAGGCGCTGGCCGGGAACGCCACGCTTCCTCGCGCGGCGGTGGCTGCGCATCTACCCCGCGTATGCCCTGAGCACGCTCGCCTTCGCGGCGGTCGCCCTGCTGTGGGCCGGCCGCGACATCGCAGCCGTCGACGCGCTCGGCAACGCACTCCTGCTGCAGGGCTTCTTCGTGCTCGGCTTCGCCGCGGTGAACCCGGTGAGCTGGTCGCTCAGCTTCGAGGCGGCTTTCTACCTGGCCATTCCCCTCCTGGTCGCCGCTTTCCGCCGCGGCGCTCCACCGGCACGCACGACATGGCTGGCCCTTGCCGCCGCCTTTGCCCTCATCCTTTCCGCCGCCGGGCTCGCTAGCGCGCCGAAGGCGATCTACCTGGCCTACTTCGCCCTCTTCGTGCCCGGCATCGCCCTGGGCCTCCTCGACGATGGCACGCGCGAGCGCGTGGCCGCGCGGCTGCCCCTTTCCGCCGTCGTCGCCGCGTGGGCCGCCTTCACGCTGGCCGTGAAACTGGAAGGCCTGGCCAACACGCACGTCGCCTACTACGCGGCCTCGGGAACCTGCGGGGCGCTCCTGGTGCTCAAGGCCTGCGACGCAGCCGGCGGACTGGCGCGTCTCCTCGCGACGGCACCGGCGCGCTGGCTCGGCCGCCACTCGTACTCGTTCTTCCTCATCCACTACCTGGTCGTGCACCTGTGGGGCGATGCCGTGGCGCAGGCCGTCCCGGCCGAGCATCGCCTGGCGCATGCCGTGGTGTTCCTCGCCGGGGCGCTGGTGGGCAGCCTCGCGGCGGCGCGACTGCTGTACGCCGTATCCGAGCGCTACTACTTCAACCGTTCCTAGGCCTGCCGCGCACGGGCGCCTCGACCGCGTCCCGGAGCAGTTCCTCGAGCCCGTCCGCGGATTGCCACTGCCATCCGCAGACGAAGCGCGGCAGCCGCCAGCGCGACGTGCCCGCCGTCACCGGCCGCGCTTCGGTCGTGAATGCGGCATACACGCCGTGGCCGGCGGAGCCGTCGGGAAGCCATGCGTCGGCTAGGAAGTCGCACGCCGGGCCGTAGGGATACGCGAAGAGGACATCTCCCTGGCGTCCCCGCCGCTCGCGGAGGTACTGCGTGGCCACGGTGATCTCGGCGTGCGCTTCCTCCGGGGTGGACAGCGCGAACGTCCCCCGGGGCGCACGCGCCGCCGTGCGCTCGAGCGAGGCCTGGTTGTGGTCCCAGGAATGGTTCTCGATCGCCATGAGGCCGGTCGCCTCCGCTTCGCGCCACCAGGTGTCGTTCCACCAGCCGCAGCCGATCATCTCGTGGCGATCGAGCTCCGCGCGCGCCGCGGGAGACACGATGACGAAGGAGGTGGCATGCAGGTCCGGCTGCGCCAGCGGTCCATGGCGCGCGCGGAAGTCCTGCAGGATGCCGAGCATCCCGCGCTGCACTCCCCAGGCGGGGTGCGGCAGGTCGAGCGCGTCGAAGTCGGGGCCGTCGTCCATGGTGAGCGCGACTGCTCCGCGCAGGCCGTCGAGCCGCCCTTCGACGCAGGCGCGCGCCACCTCCCCGGCAGGCACGATGCGCAGGCCGAGCGCGTGGATGCGCTCGAGGTCCTCGGCAAAGGCGACGTGGTCGTTGTCGGCATGCCCCGTTCCCGAGACCTTCATCGCGTGGTACGTGAGTACCGGAACCGCGGCCGTCCGTGGCACGGCCGCGCCTACGGCTCCGCGCCCTGCGCGCAGGCGGCAAGGGCCGCCGGGAGCGTTTCCGCCATCCGCCTCGCCGCCTCGGCCCGCGCGGCGGGCACCGGCCCTTCGTGGCGCGGCACAGCCCAGACCGGGCCGGGAAAGTGGCGGTCGTCCCGCCAGCGCGGAATGACGTGCCAGTGCAGGTGCGGCGTGAGGTTGCCGAGGCTCGCCAGATTCATCTTGTCGGGCTGCAGCGACCGCCTGGCGTGCGCCTCGACCGCGAACACCACCCCCATGAAGCGGGCGCGCCCGGCCTCGTCGAGGTCGGTCATTTCGCGCACGTGCCGTTGCAGCACCACGCGCAGGAAGCCCGGCAGTCCCGGCTCGTCGACGGCCACCACCCGGCAGTAGCCGTCCTGCCAGAGGAGCGTGCCGCCGGCGCCGCGGCAGAGTTCGCATTCCATCAGAGCAGGACCCGCTCGATGCCGCCGTGATTGGCGCGCGCGACGAATTCCGGCAGCCAGCGCTCGCCGAGCAGGTGGCGCGCCATCTCGACCACGATGTAGTCCGCGCTGGTCCCGGCATCGTTGTCGTAGCGGGCGAGCCCCTGCAGGCAGGACGGACACGAGGTGAGGATCTTCACCTCTCCCGCGAAGCCGCCGGCGCGTGCCGCGTTGGCTCCCTGCACCATCTCCTCCTCCTTGCGGAAGCGCACCTGCGTGGAAATGTCGGGGCGGGAGATGGCGAGCGTTCCCGATTCCCCGCAGCAGCGATCATTGAGCGCCACCGGCACTCCCATGAGCGCATTCACGACCTTGAGCGGCTGGTGCGTCTTCATCGGCGTGTGGCAGGGATCGTGGTACAGGTAGCGCACGCCCTGCACGCCCGCGACCTGCACGCCCTTCTCCATCAGGTACTCGTGGATGTCGAGCAGCCGGCAGCCGGGAAAGATCTTGTCGAACTCGTAGTCCAGCAGCGCATCCATGCACGTCCCGCACGAGACGACGACGGTCCTGATGTCGAGGTAGTTCAACGTGTTGGCCACGCGGTGGAAGAGGACGCGATTGCGCAGCGTGATCTCCTCCCCTTTCGCCGCCTGTCCGCTCGCGGTCTGCGGGTACCCGCAGCACAGGTAGCCGGGGGGCAGGACGCACTGCGCGCCGACGTGATACAGGAGCGCCTGCGTGGCGAGCCCCACCTGCCCGAACAGCCGCTCCGACCCGCAGCCGGGGAAGTAGAAGACCGCGTCGGAATCCTCCGTGACCTTGGCGGGGTCGCGGATGATGGGCACGACCGAGGCTTCCTCGATGTCCAGCAGCGCCCGCGCCGTGCGCTTGGGCAGGTTGCCCGGCATGGGCTTGTTGATGAAATGGATCACCTGCGCCTTGAGCGGGGGCTTGCCCACGGTGGCCGGCGGCCGGCGCGTCTGCCCGCGCGTCACCAGGAAACGCCGCGCGATGCCGTGCGCGAGACGCTGCGCCTTGTAGCCCCAGTCGAGCATGAGCGCCTTGGCGATCTTGATCGTCGTGGGATCCGTCGCGTTCAGGTAGAACATCGAGGCGGCCGTGCCCGGGTTGAAGCGCTTCTTGCCGAACTTGACCAGCAGGCCGCGCATGGCGATCGAGACGTTGCCGAAGTCGATGTCCACCGGGCACGGCGCCTCGCACTTGTGGCACACCGTGCAATGGTCGGCCACGTCGCCGAATTCGTCGAAGTGCCTCAGGCTCACGCCGCGGCGCGTCTGCTCCTCGTAGAGGAACGCCTCGGTCAGGAGCGACAGGGCGAGGATCTTGTTCCTCGGGCTGTAGAGCAGGTTGGCGCGCGGCACGTGGGTCGAGCACACCGGCTTGCACTTGCCGCAGCGCAGGCAGTCCTTCACCGAGTCGGCGATCGACCCGATGTCGCTCCTCTCGAGGATGAGCGACTCGTGCCCGATGAGGGCGAAGGACGGCGTGTAGGCGTTCGCGAGGTCCGCTCCCGCCAGGAGCTTGCCGCGATTGAAGCGGCCCTCGGGGTCGACCTTCGCCTTCCAGGCGGCGAAGGCCTCGAGTTCGGCCTTCTCGAGGAACTCGAGCTTGGTGATGCCGATGCCGTGCTCCCCGGAGATCACCCCGCCCAGCTCCTTGGCGATGCGCATGATGTGCGCCACCGCCTCGTTGGCGGTGCGCAGCATCTCGTAGTCGTCCGAATTGACCGGGATGTTGGTGTGCACGTTGCCGTCGCCGGCGTGCATGTGCAGCGCGACGAACACCCGCCCGCGCAGCACGTCGGCGTGGATCGCCTCGACGGCGGCCAGCACGGGTTCGAACGCGCGGCCGGCGAAAATCTGCCGCAGGCCGTCGCGGATCTCCCGCTTCCACGAGACGCGCAGTTCGTGCAGCTGCACGAGGGAGAAGAGCGTGCGCCCGTCGGCCGCGCCCGCGACGAGGTGGGCGATGCCCAGTGGTGCGAGGTCGGGCCGCGTTTCGCCGACGCAGCGGTCGAGGTTGCGCAGCAGGTACGACCACCGCCCGCGCACGTGGCGCACCAGCTCCAGCGCCTGCGCGGGGCGGTCGCCGAGCAGGTCGGCGGGGGCGATCGACTCGCCGTCGGCCTCGGCGGGAAGCTTCCCGGCCAGGTATTCCTCGAGGGCGGCGGCGAGCCGGAGCTTGTTGCCGAGCGAATACTCGATGTTCAACCGCTCGATGCGATTGGTGTAGTCCCCGAGGCGCTCGAGCGGGATCACCACGTCCTCGTTCACCTTGAAGGCGTTGGTGTGCTTGGCGATGGCGGCGGTGCGGGCGCGCTCGAGCCAGAAGCGCTTCCTCGCCTCGGGGCTGGCCGCCACGAAGCCCTCGCCGCCGCGCGCGTTGGCGATGCGCACCACTTCGGAGGCACAGTGCGCGACGGCGTTCTCGTCGTCCCCGACGAGGTCGCCGATGAGCACCATCCGCGGCCGGCCATGCGCCTTGGCCTTCGTCGCGTAGCCGACCGCCTTCACGTAGCGCTCGTCCAGGTGCTCGAGGCCGGCCAGCGCGACGCCGTCGCGCCCATCGATGCGGCGGACGATGTCGACGATGGCCGGAACCGCCAGCGACACGTCGCCGAAGAACTCCAGGCAAACCGTGCGCGTGTGCGCGGGCATGCGGTGCAGGATGAACGTGGCCGAGGTGATGATGCCGTCGCACCCCTCCTTCTGCACGCCGGGCAGCCCGCCGAGCACCTTGTCCGTGACGTCCTTGCCCAGGCCGGCCTTGCGGAAACGCGCGCCCGGGAGCTCCAGGATCTCCTCGCCTTTCGGGATCCTGCCATCGGCGGCGTAGCGCCGGATGCGAAAGCGCGCCAGGGGCGCGTCGTGGATCTTGCCGAGGTTGTGATCGAGGCGCTCGACCTCGATCCAGTCGGCCTCCGGCGTCACCATGCGCCAGGAAGCGAGGTTGTCCACGGCGGTGCCCCACAGCACCGCCTTCTTGCCGCCCGCGTTCATGGCGATGTTGCCGCCGATGCACGAGGCGTCGGCCGAAGTGGGATCGACCGCGAAGACCAGACCGGCGCGTTCGGCTGCCTCCATGACGCGGCGGGTGACCGCGCCCGCGCCGACGCGTATCACGCTGACCGGCGCGGTACGGCCGGGCAGGAGGCAGTCCTCGACGGGGCCGAGGCTGTCGAGCTTCTCGGTATTCACGACCGCCGAGAGGCGATCGAGCGGGATGGCGCCGCCGTTGTACCCCGTGCCGCCGCCGCGGGGAATGATGGTGAGGCCCAGCTCGACGAGCGCCTTCACCAGCGCCGCGCACTCGCCTTCCGTATCCGGCGAGACCACCACGAACGGGTACTCCACGCGCCAGTCGGTGGCGTCCGTCACGTGGGATACGCGCGCGAGGCCGTCGAACGCGATGTTGTCCTTGCGCGTGATCGCCGCGAGCCGGCGCAGGACCTTGCGGCGGAGCTTGCGCGTCTCCTCGAACTCGCGCTCGAACTCGTCCACCGCCCGGTGCGCCGCGACCAGGAGCTTCTCGACCCGCTGGCTGCGTTCCGCATCCGAGGCGTCCGCCTGGCGGCGCGCCTCGACCTCGCGCAGGCGATAGCGCATCGCCTCGACCAGCGCATCGTGGCGCTTCGGGTTGTCGAGGAGATCGTCCTGCAGGTAGGGATTGCGCCGGACGACCCAGATGTCGCCCAGCACCTCGTAGAGCATGCGCGCCGACCGGCCCGTGCGGCGCTGCGCGCGCAACTCGTCCAGCACCTGCCAGGCATCGCGCCCGAGCAGGCGGATGACGATCTCCCGGTCGGAGAACGAGGTGTAGTTGTATGGGATCTCGCGCAGTCGGGCGGTCATCGGATGCGGCTCGTGGCCCGGGGGCGGAAGGGGACGAATAGCAATTTTACCGCAATGCAGCATTGATCCCGCCCGGCAAGGGCGTTTTCGCCCTCCGCTAGATCAGCGCCGCCACCTGGGCCACGGCCAGGTAGCGCAGGAGCTTGCCGACGGCGATCGCGAGGGCGCAGAGCGGCCAGGGCAGCCTGAGCCAGCCTGCCGCCGCGCAAAGCGCGTCGCCCACGACCGGCAACCAGGACAGGAGCAGCACCGTGGCGCCGTAGCGCCGCACCCGGGCAACCGCCGAGCCCTCCGGGACGCGTGACGGCAACAGCCGCCCGAGGCCATAGGTGGTGAGGCCGCCCAGGGTGTTGCCGAGAGTCGCGACCGCAACCGCCGCCGGCAGGCCCGCACCTGCCTTCAGCACCGCGACGAGGACGATCTCCGAGTTGCCGGGCAGGATCGTCGCGGAGACGAACGCCGAGGCGAAAAGCGCCCAGAGGGACACGTCCACCGCCTCAGTCTCGCGGCTGCATGAACGTGGCCAGGAAAGACTCCAGGGCGGCGACCGGGGCCGGGTCATCGAACAGCCGTTGCGCCCCCGCGCGAACGCGGGCAGCGATCGCCTCGCGCCAGTTCCGGTCGGCGGCAAGACGGGTGGCAAGGCGCACGTAATCCTCCTCGTCCCGCGCAACGAGCTCCCCGAGCCCCGCCAGGCGCAGCATCGCGAGGCTCTGGCGTCCCCGCATGAAGCGCCCCGGCAATGTCACGAGAGGCAGCCCGGCCGCGAAGGCATCGAGCGACGTATTGCCGCCCGACCAGTGCAGCGTGTCGAGCATGGCATCGCACAGCGCGTTCACGCGCAGGTAGTCGCCGTGCTCCATGCGCGGCAGGAAGACGGTGCGCGATTCGCCGTGCAGGCCCCGGCTCGCCAACGCCTGGAACAGGCGCTCGCGGTAGCTGGCGGTGAGCGGCTCGTCGTGGTCGCGGAAGAACACGAGCGTGCCCTGCGGATCGGCGGCGAGCACGCCGGCGAAGAGGCGGTCGTTGTCCGGGTGGATCTTGAACAGCGACTGCGGGCAGAGGTAGAGGTGTCCCGCAGGCGGCAGCCCCAGCTCGCCGCGCGATCTTGCGGACATTGCCCCCGGTTTCGCGTAGCGCGTGCCGATCCCCGGCAGGCGCACGAGGCGCTCCGTGTAATGCGTCTCGGCGCCCTCGGGCTCCATCTCGCCACAGGTGACGAAGTAGTCGATGTTCGCCTGGCCGGTGGTCACGGGATGCCCCCAGCCGGCGCACTGCACGGGGGCGAGGCGCATGCCGGCCAGCAGGTAGCTCGCGGTATTCATGCCGACGTCCGGATGGACGAGCACGTCGAGGCGGTCGGCGAGCACGATGTCGGCCACCTGCGCCGCGGTGCCGAGAACGTGGCGGTGGTGCTCCACCGCTTCCGCGAGGGAGGCGCTGAAGTCGTCCTTCACGTGGCCGGTGTAATAGGCGAAGACCTCGAAGCGGGAGCGATCGAGGTCCGTCACCCAGCTGCGGAAGTACTTGCCCGCGGTGCAGTCGCGGAAGAAGGATGAGAGGAAGCCCACGCGCAGGCGCTCCCCTGGCGCGAGCGCCCGGCGCGTCCGCTGCTCGTAATGGCGCGGCGTGGCCAGACGCCCCAGCGTAGCGACCAGGCCTGCGTACTTCTCCTGCAGCGCGCGGTCGTCGCCTCCCTGGTAGGCGAGGTGGAAGTTCTCCCACGCGAGCTCCAGGACCTGCGCCGGATCCAGGGCAAAGCGGGGCATGCGGGCGACGAGCCGGTCCAGTTCGCGCGTGTACCTTTCACGCGCCGCCGCCAGGGCCGTGCCGGATTCACAGACCGTCGGCAGGGCGAGCGCTTCCATGACGCTCGCCTGCAGGTCGTCCGGGCGCATGGCCAGTACAGTACGGGCTACCGCCCTCGCCTCTTCCGGCCGGTTGAGCCGTGCGAGGACCCATCCGAGCGATTTCGCGACCGCCGCGTTGTGCGGATCGAGCAATGCTGCCTGCCGCAGCACGGTCTCGGCTTCGGGGAGCCGCCAGGAGGCCGCCAGGAGCTGTCCCAGCTGCACGTGCGCCGCCGCATCGTCCGGCGCCAGCCGGGTCACCTGCCGCCAGGCGGTCTCCGCCGCCACCAGGTCGCCGCGTCTCTGGAACAGGGCCGCGAGGTTCGCGTGCGCCTGCACGTAGTTCCTGTCGCTGCGCACGGCACGAAGGAACGCCGCCTGCGCCTCGGCTTCGCGGCCGGCCGCGAGGAAGGCCATGCCGAGGTTGTTGTGGTTGCGGACCACTTCCGGGTAGCGTTCCGCCTCCTCCGCGAGCAGACCGATCGCCTCGGGGAGGCGTCCCAGCGCCTGCAGGACGAGTCCCATCTGGCCGCCGGCCTGGGCCAGTCGCGGATCGATGACGCGCGCACGCGACAGGGCGGCCAGCGCCTCCGCGGCCTGGCCCAGCTCGCGGTGCGCGATGCCCAGCGCCAGCCATGCCGCCGCCTGCCCGGGCTCCAGCCGGGCGGCCTCGGCGAAGCTCGCGGCGGCCGCGTCGAAGTCGCGGTTCGCCATGCGCGCAAGGCCCTCGCGATAGCGATTCTCCGCCGCCGTCACCGCATCACTGCCCAAGCGCGGAGAGCAGGAAGGATTCGAGCGCGCGCACCGGCGCCTCCTGCTCGAATAGCCGGTGACGGCGCTCGGCGAGCGAGGCGCGCACCCGCGTCCGGTAGTCCGTGTCCTGGCCCAGCCGCAGCGCGAGGTCGACATAGGCCTCGTCCGTGCGCACCACGAGTTCCTCCAGGCCCATGAGGGTCAGCATGCCGGCGCTCTGCCTGCCGCGCATGTACGCGCCCGGCTGCGTGACCACCGGCAGGCCGCAGGCGATGGCATCGAGCGAGGTGTTGCCGCCGGACCAGTACAGCGAGTCGAGCATCACGTCGCAGGCGAGGTTCACGCGCAGGTAGTCGGCATGGCTCACGTTGGGCAGCAGCTTGATGCGGCCCGCGGTGGGGAGCCCGCGCCCGGCGAAGCGGCGCGACAGGCGCTCGATGAAAAGCCGCGTGATCGGCTCGAAGCGCGACTGGAACATGACCACGGCCGCCCGCGGCTCCCGCGCGAGGATCTCGACCAGGAGCGCGTCGTTGTCCGGGTGCACCTTGAAGAGCGACTGCGGAAACAGGTAGAGGATGGCATCGTCGGGAAGACCGAGTGCCGCGCGCGGCACTGCCTCGGGCACGGCCGGACGCGGGTACGACGTCCCGATGCCGGGCAGCGTCACGAGCCTTTCCGTGTAGTGCGCGCTGGCATCGGGCGGCTCCATGGCCGCGCTGGACAGGAACACGTCCACGTTCGCATGCCCGGTGGTCACCGGGTGGCCCCAGCCCGCGCACTGCAGAGGCGCCAGGCGCAGCGAGGCCAGGGTGAAGACACGGGGGTTCATGCCGAGCTCGGGATAGACGAGCACGTCGAGTTCCTCGCCGCGGATCGCCTCGGCGAGGCCGGCGAAGGAGAACGTCCTCTGCCGGAAGTGCGCGGCCGCCTGCTCGATCTCGCTCGTGACGGCGTCGGGGCGATTGTTCAGCGAATAGACGACCGTCTCGAAGCGTTCGCGATCGAGTTGCGTCACCCAGCTCTTGAAGTAGTTGCCCGCGGTGCAGTGGTAGAAGAAGTTGGAGACGAACCCGACCCTGATCCGGCGCCCGGCACGGGCGCGCGGCGCGACCGGCTGGTAGTAGCGCGGCAGCACCGGCTCCAGGACCGACCGCTGGAAGCGCGCATAGGCCGCCTGCAGCTCGCGGTCGTCGCGCCCCTGGTAGGCGAGGTAGAAGTTGTTCCACTGCACGGCGGCGATGCGCTCTTCCGGATTGAGCGCGGCCACGATCTGCGGCGCCTCGGAGGCCAGCGCCGCGAGGCTCGCCGCATAGCCGGCGCGCGCGTCGTCGATCTCCTGCGCATTCGCGTAGATCTGCGGCAGGGTGAGCGCGAGTCCGATGCGCGCCCGCAGGCTGGAGGGGCGCAATGCGATCGCCTGCCGGTAGCAGTCGCGGGCCGCATCGCGGTTGCCCTTTTCCGCCACGACCTCGCCGAGCGCGAGCAACGCGTCGACGCCGCGCGGATCGAGGGCGAGCGACCGCGCGAGCGCCTGCTCCGCGCGATCGAGGTCCATCGACTCGCGCCAGAGCCTGCCGAGCCCGAGGTGCGCATCCGGCAGGCGCGGGTCGAGCTCGATGGCGCGCGCAAGGCTCGCCTCCGCGTCGGCGTGGCGGCCGATCGCCAGCAGGTAGAGGCCGAGGTTCAGGTGCGCA
>CAZOIB010000201.1:0-5881 GCA_964579785.1 uncultured Lysobacter sp.
CGGACGAGCAACGCTCGACTGCTTGGCGTGGTGCGGGCATTCTCATGAATGTTCATCCGGGCTTCTCCTCTGAAGTTGGTCGGCTCGCACCAACCAGCATCTCGGGTTTAGCTCGGGTGAACAACCCTCATAGAAATCACAGCTAGATGATCCTCAGTTCTCCGGAACCGTCCCGGAGAACCGTCCCCGGGATTCAGCGCATGAGGATGTACTTGCCGGGCGCGTCGCCGAGCGGCGCGAAGACGGTACCGCCCATTTTCGGGGGTGCCACCTTGCCGGTGGAGCGCTCGCTCAGCCACGACTCCCACGCCGTCCACCAGGAGCCCGGGTACTCCCTGGCGGTCTGCTCGAACGCTTCCGGATCGAGGTAGTCGGAGCCGCGCGGACGGGTGCGCAGGCGGAACTTGCGCTTCGATTCCGGCGAGGGCGGGTTCACCACGCCCACGTTGTGCCCGCCCGTGGTGAGGGCGAAGGTGAGCTCGGCGTGCGTGAGCAGATGCAGCTTGTAGACGGAGCGCCACGGGGCCACGTGGTCGGTCGTCGTGCCCACGCAGAAAATCGGGACGTCGATGTCGGGTAGCGCCACCGGCCGGCCCCACACCTTGAAGCGGCCCGTGGCGAGTTCGTTGTGCAGGAAGAGGCTGCGCAGGTATTCCGTGTGCATGCGGTACGGCATGCGCGTGCCGTCGGCATTCCAGGACATGAGGTCGTTGACCGGCGTGCGCTCCCCCTTCAGGTACTGCTTCACCAGGCTGGACCAGACCAGGTCCACGGAGCGCAGCAACTGGAAGGCGCCGGACATCTGGCCGGAATCGAGGAATCCCTTCTCCCACATCTGGTCCTCGAGGAAGGTGAGCTGGCTGTCGTCGATGTACAGGGCAAGCTCGCCGGGCTCCGTGAAATCCGTCTGCGCGGCGAGGAGCGTCATCGAGGCGAGGCGCTTGTCGCCGTCGCGGGCCAGCGCCGCGGCCGCGATCGTGAGCAGCGTGCCGCCCAGGCAGTAGCCCATCGCGTGGATCCTGCGCCTGGGCAGGATCTTCGCGACCGTGTCCAGTGCCGCCATCACGCCATGGCGCAGGTAGTCGTCCATGGACAGGTTGCGGTCTTCGGCCCCGGGGTTCTTCCACGAGATCATGAACACCGTGTGCCCGCGGTCGACCAGGTACTTCACCAGCGAGTTGCCGGGCGAGAGGTCGAGGATGTAGTACTTCATGATCCACGCCGGCACCATGAGGAGGGGCTCCGCGTGCACGCGCGGCGTCGTGGGCGCGTACTGGATCAGTTCCATCAGGTCGTTGCGCAACACCACCTTGCCCGGGGTGAGCGCAAGATTCTTGCCGACCACATGGTTTTCCGAACCGGCCGGCGGCTCGCCCAGCATGAAGCGCTCCAGGTCCTCCTGCCAGTTGCGCAGGCCCCTGGCGAGATTCTCGCCGTTCGTCTCCTGGATCGCCTTCAGCACCTCCGGATTGGTGGCGACGAAGTTGGAGGGCGAGAAGAAGTCCATCCACTGCCGCGTGGTGTAGTCCATGACCTGCTCGTGATGCCGGGTCACGCCGCGCACGCCGCGCGAGGCGATCGACACCCACTGCTGGCCGAGGAGGAAGCTCTGGTGGATCACGTTGTAGGGCCATTCCTGCCAGCCCGGGTCGCGGAAGCGGGGGTCCTGCGGCAGGGGCTCGATGCAGCGTTCGCACTTGCCGTCCTGGACGTGCATCAGGAGGTGGGCGAGGCGTTCCCACTGCCGCGCGCCCATTTCGACGATCTCCGCCTGCTTGCTGGGCGAGATCGCAAGGTGGGTGGCCCAATCCAGCCAGGCGCCGGACAGGGATGCGGGAGAAAGTCCCCCGGTCAGCTTGCCCATCGTCGCGTGGAGCAGCCGGTCCGCGTTTCCGGAAACGAAGTTCGGGAGCAGTGACTGGGGCTGGGCATACATGGCGCACACCTCGACCAAACATGACGTAAGTCCAAGATACGCTTGGGAAAACCGCCCCGATTGACCTGTCTCAACTGGGACAGGTAAAGAGGGACAGGTATTGGGGACGGTTCTCCGGAACCGTCCCGGAGAACCGTCCCCGGACTAGGGCTTGCGGAGGTAGGCCTCGTCGAAGAGGCGCTCCAGCCCGGGATGCGTCCCGCGCACGCCGTCGATGACGGCCTTGGCCCACTCGAAATAGCCGCGCCGCCTCTCCAGCGGCCAGTGCGCCGGGGGGGCGGTGGATACGTCGCGCAGGTTGCAGATCTTGTCCGCGAGCTTCACGAGCCGCGCCTGCGGGGAGGAGTGCGGCGCGTGTTCCACCTGCAGGCGCTTGCGGTCCGGCTTCGGGAGCGACTTGTCGTCGGTGACTTCGGCGACGATCGCGGCGATGCGCGGCCCGAATTCACGCGCGAGTTCCTCCGTCGTGGTCTCGGTGTCCTCCACCGTGTCGTGCAGGATGGCCGCGACCAGCACCTCCAGGTCGCCCACGCCGGCTTCCAGCTTCAGCACGCGCGCCAGGGCGAGCGGGTGGTTGATGTACGGGGAGGCTTCGGCATCCTTGCGCCGCTGCCGCCGGTGCTTGAAGGCGGCGAAGTCGGCAGCCTTGATGAGCGTTGCGACGTCGTCCATGGCCGGGTCCTTCGCGGGGGTGTGCGCATCACGAGTATGACAGGGCGGTTATCATTTCCGCATGCCGTCACCCGCCGACCTCACGCAGCGGTTCATCCTCGAGAACCTCGACATCCGCGGCCAGGTCGTGCGGCTCGGTCCCGCGTGGCAGGCGATCCTGTCGCGCCGCGACTATCCGGAGGAGCTGCGCCAGCTCCTGGGCGAGTTCGCCACCCTCGCCGTCCTCATCGCCACCGGACTCAAGCATCCCGGCCGCGCCGTCCTCCAGGTCATCGGTCACGGACCGATCTCGATGGCCGTCGCCGACTGCACGCATGAACTCGGCCTGCGCGCGATGCTGCGGCCGGACGAGAAGTTTCCCCTCGCCGCCGGGAGCGCCGCAGAAAGTGCCGGCCGCAGCATCCACGACTACTTTCCGACCGGCCGCCTCGCCCTCACCATCGAGAACGCCAACACCGCGCGCCACTTCCAGTCCGTGGTCCCGCTCGAGGGCGCGACGCTCGCCGAGTGCTTCGAGCGCTACTTCGACCGCAGCGAGCAGGTGCCCACCCACCTCTGGGTGCACACCACGCAAGCCGGTGCCGGAGCCCTCATCCTGCAGAAGCTGCCGAAGGCCGACGAAAGGGATCCCTCCGGCTGGGCGCGCATCCAGCAACTGGCCGCGCGCAAGGCGCCCGCATCCCTGGGAAGCGGAGCCGGGGACGACTCGATTGCCGACCTCCTGACGACGCTGTTCCCCGAGGACGACGTGCGCCTCTTCCCGGCGCAACCGGTCAGGGACGGCTGCACGAGGAGCGAGGAGAAGGTGATCACCATGCTGCGCGGTCTCGGTCGCGAGGAGGTCGAAGCCACTCTCGCGGAAAGCGACGTCGTGAAGGTGCACGACGAGATCTGCAACCAGGAATACACCTTCACCGCGGCGGACATCGAGCGGATCTTCCAGGGTTGAGGCACCGCCCCGGGCCGGCGTCGTCCGCGCTGTAGAATCGCGGGCTCCGCCTGGACGACAGGATTCCACCATGTTCCGCACCAAGTACCTGGACTACGCCGAGCTTTCCGCCCAACTCGCCACCTGGGCGAAGCGCCACCCCGACCTCGTCAGCCTGGGCAGCATCGGCAAGTCCGCCGCGGGGCGGGACATTCCCATCCTCACTCTCGGCAGGAATCCCGGCCGGGTCCGTCCGGCGGTCTGGATCGACGGCAACATGCACGCGGGCGAGGTATGCGGCTCGAGCGTGGCGCTCGCCCTGGCGGAGGACATCCTCGCGATCCTGGGCGGCAAGGACGAAGCCGGCGGCAAGCCCCTGCCGGCGCACATGGCGGAGGCGATCCGCGAGACCCTCTTCTACATCGTGCCGCGCATTTCGCCCGACGGCGCCGAGGAGGTCCTCAAGAAGGGCCGTTACGTGCGCTCCAGCCCGGTGAACGACCGCGTCAACAAGGACCACGCCTACTGGGAGGCCGCCGACGTCGATGGCGATGGCGAGGTGATGTACATGCGCCAGGCGAGCCCGGATGGCGAGCTGGTGGAGCTGCGCGGCGAGGACGGCAAGGCGCTCGATCCGCCGGTGATGGTGCCGCGCCTGCCCGAGGATCCCGGTCCCTATTTCAAGCTCTATCCCGAGGGACGCATCGTCAACTTCGACGGCCGGCGCATTCCCGATCCGTTCTTCCTCGGCGACAACCTCAACGACTTCAACCGCAACTTTCCCTACCAGTGGGCGCCGGAGTCGGAACAGGTGGGCGCCGGCCACTACCCCGGCAGCACGCCGGAGACGCGCGCGGTGATCGAGTTCGCCACCCGCAATCCGCACATCATCACGTGGCTCAATCTCCACACCTTCGGCGGCGTGCTCATCCGACCGCTCGGCGACAAGCCCGACAGCAAGATGGACCAGACCGATCTCGCCATCTTCAGGCAGGTCGAGTCCTGGCTCACGGAACACACCGGCTATGCCACGGTGAGCGGCTTCCACGAGTTCCTCTACGAGCCGGACAAGCCCCTGCACGGCGACATCACCGAGTGGGCCTATCACCAGAGGGGCGCGCTCGCCTACGTGATCGAGCTGTGGGATCTCTTCAAGCAGCTCGGCATCGAGCGCAAGAAGCCCTTCGTGGACCATTACGCGCAACTCGAGCGCAAGGACTTCCATGCGCTCGCCAGGCTCGACCGCGAGGTGAACGAGGGCCGCATGTTCCGGCGTTGGCGCGAGGTCGACCATCCGCAGCTGGGCAAGGTGGAAGTCGGCGGATTCGACGCGCGCGTCGGCATCTGGAACCCGCCCCTGTCGCGTCTCGCGGACACCTGCGCCACGCAGAGTGCCGCCTTCCTGCGCGTGGCCGCGCTGGGGCCCCGTCTCACGCTCGAGGTGGTGAAGAAGGAGCGCCTGGGCACGGGCCACACCCGGGTCGAGATCCGCGTCGCCAACCGCGGCTACCTGGGTACCTGCGGCATCCCCTCGGCGCGCAAGCTGCCGATCTCCGAGCCGCTGCGGCTCACGACGGAAGGCGCGAAGCTCGTGGCGCCTGCCGAGTCGATCACCGAGATCGGTCACCTCGACGGCTGGGGACAGGGGCTCCACAACGGCGCCAGCATCTTCATGCCCTGGACGCGCGGCAACGTGCACGAGAAGTTCGTGACGCTCGTGGCCGAGGGCAATGGCAGGCTGCGGGTAAAGGTGGGGAGCTGCCGCGTGGGGTACCAGACGCTGGAAGTCGACGTCGGCTGACGGCCCTCACCCCCGACCCCTCTCCCAAGGGAGCGGGGTGGCGGCCATCCCGCACCATCCCGATGGGATCGAACTCGCAGACTTTCTCCCCTCTCCCTTGGGAGAGGGGTCGGGGGTGAGGGTCGCATGTCGTCGCCATCCGGACTCGCGCGTTTATCCCTTCATGCGCCACTCCGCCCTTCCCGCCTCAACTCCCTCGCGAACGTCCTTTGCACGACAGCTGCGCTCCGGTCCCACGGAAGCGGAAAACCGCCTTTGGTATTACCTCCGCGATCGTCGGCTACAGCGAGCGAAATTCCGTCGCCAGGTTCCCACCGGGCCATACGTTGTCGATTTCCTGTGCGTCTCGGCGGCGCTGATCGTCGAGGTCGATGGTGGTCAGCATTCGTGGCGTGCCACGCATGACGAAGCGCGGACGCGCTTCCTCGAGACGAGGGGATATCGCGTCGTGCGATTCTGGAACAACGACGTGATGGGAAACATCGCGGGAGTATTGGCGGCAATTGCGATGTCCCTCACCCCCAGCCCCTCTCCCAAGGGAGAG
>CAZOIB010000202.1:0-1562 GCA_964579785.1 uncultured Lysobacter sp.
ATTCTTCCCGCAGGCCCTGGCGAGCGCGCTGGCGCAGACCTGGCGCGACAGCGAGATCGTCGTCGGCGACGATTCTCCCGGCGACGAAATCCGCGCGATGGTCGAGGCGCAGCCCGACCCGCGCGTGCGCTACGAGCGGCATGCGCCGGCGCTCGGCTTCGCCGGGAACTTCACGCGCTGTTTCGCGATGGCGCGCGGCGAATACGTCAAGTTCCTGAACGACGACGACCTCCTCGCGCCGCAATGCGTCGCGAAACTGCTGGCCGGGCTGCAGGCCAATCCCGGTACCGTACTCGCCTCGAGCCGGCGCCTGCTCATCGACCGGGACGGGGCGCGACTGCCCGACGAGGACGCCACGCAGCCCCTGGTGCCGAAGTCGCAGGCGATAGACCGCCTGGCGCTGGGGCGCCACCTCATCCTCTCCAGCGTCAACCGCCTCGGCGAGCCCTCGACCGTGCTCTTCCGCAAGGATGCCCTGGCCCCGGCACGGGGCAGTCTCTTCAACTGGGGCGGCAACGAATACCTGTGCCTGGCCGACATGTCGCTGTGGCTGCGGCTGCTCGCCGCCGGCCATGCCTGGTGGGACGAGGAGGCGCTGAGCGCCTACCGCCGCCACGGCGCGCAGTTGCAGCGTTCCGCCCGCGCGGCGGCGCGCTGCGTGATCGAGCGCTGGCTCCTCGTCGAGGATGGGGCGCGGGCGGGATTTCTCGACGACGCCGGCGACCGCGACAAGGCGCTGCGCAATGCGGCGGCGAACTTCCGCTTCTGGATGAACCGCGACGAGGCGCCGCCCGAGTTCAAGGCGGCGCTCGCGGAGTTCGCGCCGCGGATCCCGGCCGAGCTGCTCGCCTGATGCCGGCATTCGGGAGGGAGCGCGCGCGCCGCAACATGGGCCTCGCCGTGGGCCTGTCGCTCCTCGCGCATGCCGCCGTCTTCATGATCCCGGTGCGCGAGCGGGTCGCGTCGATGATGGGGCAGGCTTCGGCGCCCGGCTCGCCCCTGGCCGTGCGACTGCTGCCGCCCGAGGAGCCAGCCGCCGTTGCCGCACAAGCGGTACCGGAGACATTGCCGCCCACGAGCACGCCGGTCCCGCGCGCGCGCCGCGAGGCGCGGCAACCGCCTGCCGAGACGGCCATGGCGCGGGCGGCTCCGGCGACCGAGCCGGCTCCCTTCCGGGTTCCCGAGCCGGTTGCCCCGCCGGCACCGACTTTCGACATGGAGGCGCTCATCCGGGCCAATCGCGAGCGCCGGCGCGCGGCGGAAGCGGCGGCGCAGCGCCGACCGGAGCGCGAATCGCCGGCGGAAGACGCGGCATTGGCCAACCTCAACCGCAACCTGCAGAGCATCACGCGCAGCGGCGGCACGGGAGGGGTATTCCACATCATGCGCATGGGCGGACAGACCGCCGAGTTCGCCTTCAACGGCTGGAACCTCGAGCGCCGCGGCCGGTGGCGGGAGTACATCGAAGTGCAGGCGGGGCCGGACGGCGACCTCGAGCGCGCCGTCGTGCGCCGCATGATCGGGCTCGTCCGCGAGCACTACACGGGAGATTTCAATTGGGA